>CADEFG010000083.1 GCA_902826505.1 uncultured Acidobacteriota bacterium | reverse complement strand
CCGCCTTTTTTTACATAATTCGATTCGAGAACATATTCTGTTTTTAATTTATCGCCGATCGCGACCGCGTCCTGTTTGACATCGGTATAAACTTTGATCGCGCTGAAATCGCTGACCTTTAGTTTTTTTGACTGTTTCAACTGATTTATCAGCAAAAACGCGAGTTGTAGATTTTTCGTCTCGTCGCGGTCGGCATCGCTCACCGAATTAAACGGCAAAACGGCGATCGTCACCGTTTTGCCCGCGTTGGAAGTGCCTTGCGAATTCCACGCTAAAGCGAAAAACGAGACGAGCGCGACCGCGATCAAACCGATAAAACCGGCAAGAATCAGTTTTTGAGAAGATTTTTGTGGCGTTTCCCGCGCGGTGTGGGCGGGTTCGGCAAAGGCGGCAATGTCGGATTGTCCGTCAAGCTCAAAGTTTGACGCTGTTGTTTCGTTTTGGTGTTTTGCCGGAGAAACGACCAGCGCCGATTCGTGGCTGACTTCGGCGATGAAGCGATAACCTCTGGTCGGCACGGTTTCAATAAATTTATCGCCGTTTTCGTCCTCGCCCAAAGTTTTGCGAAGCGTATGGATAATTCGCGCGATGTTGGCTTCCTCGACAAACGAATCCGCCCAGATCAACTGCAAAAGCTCATCCTTTGCAACCAGGTGACCGCCGCGTTCGACCAGCGCGACGAGCACATCGAAAGCCTTCGGCGTGAGCGCCACAGGCTTGCTTTTATGAAGCAATTGACGCTCTTCGACATCGAGCCGAAACGACTTGAAGCAGTAAAAATATTTCTCCTCGTTCTTCACATCGCACTCCGAGAAATTTAGGAGAAAATCGGGAAGATTTTCCAAAGACATATCAAACCTCCGTTCGCTAAATTGAATTTCGCACGGTGCAAACGTCGGTTGTTTAAGGCTTCGGGGTAATAAGCTAAATGACCCTTGCATTATACAACCGACGGTTTCATCAGGCAACAAAAAAAAATCTAAGGAAATTTATAAAAAATAAAGGAGAGCGAAATGGACATCAAAGACATCATCAGTAAAGTTGCAACCGGCAAAATCCCGAAAAAACCGGAATTTCTGCTGCGCGGAACATTTGCCTTTTCGCATCGCGGCGAGCTTGAAAGTCCGAACCAGCCGCCCGCGCCGAACCCGACGGTTTTTATCTCGCAAACACAAGCCGGTTATCTGACCTTTGACGGGCAGGGCGGAGTCGCCGGAAAAATAATGGTCAACCGAAACGGCGGAACTTCCGAATTAGCCATTCCGACCGGAACCTACACGCTCGATATTTCGAATGACGGGATTGCCACCGGAACAATCGAAACGACGAGCGCCTTCAATCCGACCACAAATATCGGGATCAAATACTTTTTCGTCGTCGCGGACAATTGGAAGGAGTTGAAATACGCCGTCCAGAAAGCGGTCGTCACCAACCCGGAAGGAGTTGTTCAAAGAGAGCCGAAAGTTCTCGTTTGGGGAACGATGAGAAAAGTCTATTTCTAAAGGCTTAGTCGAAAAAAAAATCTTTGCGCCTTGGCGGGAGAAAAATAGTTTCCCGCCCAGCTGCAAAGTCGCCAAGAACGACGCTAAGGCGTATTGAAGCGAATGCGAAACAGCTCAAAACCTCATCTTTTGAGAGGGAATTTATCAAAGGAGAAATATCATGAAAAAAAATAAATTTTCAAAAAGACGTTTTTGGGTCGGTGTCGGCGCAATGGCTTTTCTGTTATTCGCGTTGGCGATCAATGGCAGTGCGTTTCAGACAAATAATTGGTCCGATCAGCCGAGCCGCGAAAAAACAGAATCCAAATATGACTTTGCCAATGCGCCGTCGGTCAATGTCGCTTCGGTCGAAGAACTTTACGCGGCGGTCAATAACGCGGCGAATGCCGGAAATCAAATTGTGATCGCGCCCGGCGTTTACCTGCTTTCGGCGACGGATTCGGGTGGCGCGGCGCGTCCGAACGGCGGGCGGCTTGAATTGCAGGAAAATATGGCTCTGCGGGGCGCGGCGGGAAATCGCGGCGCGGTTGTGATTGACGCGTCGAATCTTCCGGCAAGTTCTTACACGACGCCGATTGTCAATACCGGTGCGATTCGATTGGGCATGGGAACGAATGCGGTCGAATGGCTGACGGTCAGAAATGCCGTCAATGGCGGCGCGGGCATCATTATACATCTGAGTGCGCCCGGAACGGCTTTTGCCCGCATCGCGCATTGTGTTTCAACCGGCAATCAGCGCGGCGTTGACATCCGCAATGTCGCTGCTTCCGCCACGGGTTATCTCATTGAAGCGGAAATCGTTGACAACGACTTTTATAACAATCGAATTCAGACGGCGATAGGTCTGCGGATTATCAACACGCAAGGCGTCAGCGGCAACAGCGTTTCCGCCTATCTGAGCGGCAATCGAATGTTCGATAACCAGCAGGGAATGATCGTTGAAAATCTCGGTTCGACCAATGGCGGCGTCATTTCGGTTTATTCTTCCGGCGACCGCTTTTTTGAGAACGGCGGCGGCGCGGTGGTCGGCGGTGCGTTCGGTCCGACCGATAACAGCACGGTCAATTTCACGGCGGTCGGTTCGGTTTTTGAAAACAATAACGGTTTGACAAATTTCTATCGCGGCGGACTGATCGTCGCGGGCGGCGTGAGCTTTCAAACGGCAAACGGCGGGTCGAACAATACCGCCAACGTAATTTTACGAAACTGCCGGTTTGCCAACAATCAAATCGCCGACCTTGCCGCTTTCGGTGCGAGTTCGCTGCCTGTCACTATCGGCGCGGCGGGCACAAACAACCGCGCCAACGTCAAGATGTTCGGCACATCGACCGCCAACATTGTCAAAGCCGACAGCGACCCCGCCAATCCTGCCGGAATGAATTCCGTTTCAGTTACCAGACCGGCAAATTTTGACTTCGACGGCGATAGCCGCGCCAATTTATCGGTCTTCCGTCCGTCTGATCAAACGTGGTATCTCAACCGCGCTTCCGGCGGATTCAGCGCCGTACGTTTCGGGCTTTCAACCGACAAGCTCGCGCCCGCCGATTTCGACGGCGACGGTAAAACCGACCTCGCCGTGTTCCGTGACGGCACTTGGTATTGGCTGGGCAGCTCAAATAACCAATTCAACGCCTTTCAATTCGGTCTCGCGGGCGATATTCCGCAGCCTGCCGATTTTGACGGCGACGGACGCGCCGAGATAGTCGTCGTGCGAGACCGTTGGTATGTCTATAATCTGGCGAACAGAAGTATTTCCGTTCAGGCAGTTGATTGCGGTGTTGCCGATAATTGCTATCCGTTGGTCAATGATTACGACGGTGACGGGCGTGCCGATTTTGCAACTTACGGCGAATATGCGGGCAATACATCGGAATGGTATATCCAATTCAGTTCAGGAAGTTATGCAACTTATGCTTTCGGCATCAACTTTGACAAGCCCGTCCCGGCAGACTATGACGGCGACGGCAAAACCGATCTCGCTGTATTTCGTCCGTCAACAGGCGATTGGTATATCGTGCACAGCGCAACAGGCAACACGCAAATCGTTAATTGGGGCTTGGCAAGCGATAAATTAGTTCCCGCCGATTACGACGGCGACGGAAAAGTTGATGTGACGATTTTCCGCGACGGCGTTTGGTGGATTCGCCAAAGCACCGGCGGAATATCGGTTCAGCAATTCGGCTTGGCAACCGATAAACCCGTTCCGGCGGCTTATTTACCTTGATCTGACGAATCTTCCGACACTGGTTCGGTCTTTCGGGACTGAAGACAAACGCTTCGGGTTGGGAAAATCAAAAGCCCTCGTCCGACTCGAAGCGTTTTATAAAAATAACGGGCTTTAATTTTAGGGAATCAAAAGGAGAAAAATCATGATGTATAAATCAAACAAAAATAATCTGAACCAACTTATCTGCCGATTCATCGCCGCGACCTTTTTGCTCTTTGCCGTGATGACGACGGTTCGGGCACAAGACGAAAAAACGACTGCTTCGTTGGGGACACCGGATGAGGTTGTTCTGCAATGGAACCGGGTGCTCACGGATACGGTGCGGATTCCCGGCGTTCATCCGCCGACCATTATCGTGACGCGCAGCTACGCGATGATGCATCTCGCGATGTTCGATGCCGTTAATTCGATCGAAGGCGGTTTTACGCCGTATTTGACCGATGTTCCCGGCAGCCGTCACGCTTCGAGTGAAGCTGCCGCCGCGCAAGCCGCGCACGATGTTTTAGCGGCTTTATACCCAAGCCAACTGGCGGTTTTTGATACGGAATTAGCCGCTTCGCTTGATGGAATCAGGGGAAACCGGTTGCGGCAGGGAATTCGCGTCGGGGCGGTCTGTGCCGAACGAATAGTGGCAAATCGCGCCAACGACGGCTGGAACGCGCCCTTGCCGCCCTACAATCTTCCGACCACGCCGGGTAATTGGCAGCCGACGCTGCCGGGATTTTTGCCCGCCGCTTTTACTCATTTTGGAAATGTCACGCCGTTTGCGACGACCGGCAGCGCGCAGTTTCGACCAAATCCGCCGCCTGCTTTGACGAGCGCCGAATACACCGCCGATTTCAACGAAGCCAAAGAACTCGGGGCGGCAACGAGCGCGACGCGCACCGCCGATCAAACTCTCGTCGCCCGGCTCTGGGCAAATGTCGGCACGCCGACCAACAGCACCGTCGTCTGGAACAACGTCGCCCGCCGGATCGCTGGCGAACGCGGAAATTCGACCGTCGAAAACGCGCGGCTTTTCGCGCTGCTTTATATGACGCATCACGACGCTTTGCAAACTTCTTTCACGAGCAAATATTTTTACGGTTTGTGGCGACCGGTGACGGCGATTCGCCGCGCCGACGAAGACGGCAATCCGAATACCGCGCCGGATGCGGCGTGGACACCGCTGCTTGTCACGCCGCCGTATCCGACCTACGCCGGAAATGCGGCGACGCAGGGCACTTCCGAAGCGACGATTCTCGCACTGTTTTTCGGGCGCGACGATCTTCCGTTTGAAACGACCTGGGAAGGAACGCCCGCCGTCACACGTTCCTACGCCGGATTTGCGGCGCTCGCGAACGAACAGGCGCGGAGCCGGATCTACGGCGGAATTCATTATCAATTCGACAGTTCGGCGGGACAATCGATCGGTCGCAATGTCGCAAATTACGTGTTTCTCAATTATCTGAAACCGCGCGGTTGTGTTTTCCAGTGAAATAAGGTCTCGGGTTTGAATGAAAAAGCATCGCTGTCAAAGTGCGATGCTTTTTCATTTTCGCTGATTTTTAATAATTGATGGCAAAATCAGTCGATCGAACTGTCGCGAACAAGTTTCAATTTAATCAAGTTAGCGCGTGTTAGGGTTCGCTTCTGCTCGCTCGACTGACGCCTTCGATCAATCTTTCGATTTCCGCGTCGGTCGTGTAGCAAGCGATTCCGGCGCGCACCAGACCTTCGGTTTGCAGCCCGAATCTTTCGACCACGGTCATTGCATAAAAATCGCCGTGCGATGTAAAAATTCCGCGCTCCGCTAATTTTTCAGAAACGCTTTGTGAATTTAAACCTTTGACGGTAAAAGCGATCGTCGGCGTCCGATTTGCTTCCGGGTTTTGCCCGTAAAGCCTCACGCCATTGATTTCCGATAAACCGTTCCACAAGGTTTTGAAAAGTTCTTTTTTGCGCGTATGGATTTCCGCAAAAGTGTTTTTTAGTCGTTCGCGCCGCGTGTCGCCCGCCGCGAGCGAAGCGAGAAAATCGACGCAAGCGCCCGCACCGGCGATCGATTCGTGGCTTTGTGTGCCGGTCTCGGCGCGTTCGGGCGCATAATCGGGCGCCGGGCGCAGTTTCGGAAAGTCTATTTTTTCGAGTAATTCTTTGCGACCGTAAAGCACGCCGATGTGCGGACCGTAAAATTTATACGCCGAACACGCGAGAAAATCACAGCCGAGATCCGCGACATCGATCAAATTATGAGCGGCGTAATGAACCGCATCGACAAAACTCAAAGTGCCGTTTTCCTTTGCTAACTGACAAGCCTTTTTAACATCCGAAATCGTCCCGATCGCGTTCGAAGCCGCACCGATCGCCAAAAGCTTTGTCTTTGCATTCAAAAGATTTTCAAGTTCCGCGAATTCGAGCGTTCCCGTTTCAATATCCATCGGCACGACGCGAACGAGAACGCCGCGCTCTTTTTCCAGACTGCGCCACGTATCGACATTCGCGTGATGATCGAGTTCGGTGACGATGATCTCGTCGCCCGCCGCGAAATTTCTGCCAAGTGCGCGCCCGAGATGAAACGTCAGCGAGGTCATATTCTGCCCGAACGCGATTTCGGCGGGCGATGCATTCAAAAAATCGGCGAGCGCCGCGCGCGAATAATCCAGAATCTCGTCGGTTTCACGGCTTGTCGGATAAGCCCAATGCGTATTGGCATTATGATTAAAAAGATAGGCGGTCATCGCGTCGACGACCGAGCGCGGAACCTGCGTCCCGCCCGGACCATCGAAATAAGCGACCGGAAAGCCGTTATAAACGCGTTCCAAAGCCGGAAATTGCGCGCGAATTTCTTGGGTCGAAACAGTTTTGTCTTTTGCCATAAAAAGATTTGTTGGATCGGGATTTTAACCTAAAGAAAGTTTGTGATCTCTAATCGCCGTCGAAACCGCTGAACAGACTTGGTCAATCGTTAAAAAAGAAGTATCAATTACAAAAGTCTGCCAGCGGGCATCGCCGCGCTGCCAATTCTGCCATCTGTGCCAGTGCATTTCAGCGTCGCCTCCGTCTTGAATAACATCGGGTCGCCATTGCGGGTCGACCGCGTGCATCCGCTGCCATGCTGCCCAGCAAAGCGTATCTTGAGTGTCTTGTCCGGTTGCCCGTTTTCGTAAGCGGTCAATTCTTATCACATCCTGACAATCCAATAAAATATGATAAATACCGTCAATCAGCGGAGCCGAAGGACAAGCAATCACTTCTCCGAGAATAACGTTGCCGTTTATTGCCGTATCCGTCTTTTCGGCTTGATTTTCGACAACTTTTTGCAGCCAATATTCTGTCGTCCGATGTCTCCAAATCTTGTCGGCATTTTCCGGCACTCCTACCTCATCAAAATCATACCAGTTTATTTCCGACATCATTTCTTTTAACCCTTCCAAGCAAGCCGTTTTTCCTGATCCGCTTGCTCCCGTAATCAGATATATCATTTCATTCTCTCTTAAATTTATATCGGGAAAGCATTATTTTGTGCAGATTTCGTCGCCGAAAACTATTCATTTGTAATTTCAAAGTTTAATCACAATACCCGCCATGAATTATTAAACATTGATTCTCGTCAACAATAATATAAGTAAATCCCAAAGCAATAAAGTCATATAGCTCATCGTAACTTTCGCCGGGTTCAAAACTTTCGTCAGGGTTATATTCCCATATTTTAGACTGCCCAATTTTGATACAAGATTCTATCGCTTCTAAAAATTCGATTGCAATTTCTAATTGTTTCTCCTGATTCGTGTATTCCAGTTGTGAAAAGAAATTTATAATTCCATTTGTAAATTCATTTTGAGAACGCTCAAAAATCTGTGCTTTTTCGGGCTTCGATTTAGGAAATGCCTGACCAATAACAGCGGAAGGCAGAATAGGCGGATCTAACTCAAACATTTTGAAATCAAAAAACGGATCGAGGTTCCGAACTGTTTCGTTCTCGATATCCTTTAAATATTGTTTGAGTTGTTCAAGTTCAGACTTTTTGATTTCTCGCATTCATGTAAATTTCAATCTCCAAGTTAGAAATCAAGAAATATTTAACTGCTTAATTTCCAACTTGGAGATTTTTATCTTTTACTGAAACACATTTTCGACCGGCGTAATCATCACGTCTGCCGCTTTAACCGGAATCGGAAAGGTTTCGATAATCTTGTCTTCGTCCGTTATTTCCTTTGGTTTGGGCGCGGCGTAGGTGATTTTTGCGGGTTTGTTTTTGACGATTTCGTCGCGCAGACCTTCCGCGTCTTTGGTGATCATGACGACACGCATTTTGTTTGACGCGAGGTAGGTTTTGATCGCCGCGTTGACGTCCGCGAGCGTCAGTTTTGCCAAGGTTTCCTTCATAAATTGGTTGTAATTCGGGATTCCGTAAAACTTGCTGTCGAGTGCGTAGCCGAGTTCGGCATCTTTCGTCTGCGTTAAAATGTTGACGTATTTCGTCAAAAAGTTGCGCGATTCTTCAAACGTCTTTTGATCCAAACCGTTTTTGACGAGTTTGTCGAATTCGTAAAGCGCGGCGCGGAGCGCGAAATTCGCGTTCTGCGGTTCGACCGGACGAATCCAGATTTGAAAGATCTGCATTTTGCGCGCGATGTTCGGATCGGGTTCGAACTGAAACATTCCGCGCGGAAAATATTCGATATAAGCATAATCGCCGTAATTCAAACCGCGTTTTTCGCGGATCTGCCCGTAAAGATAGCTGTTCGACGAGCGATGCTGACCGAAATACGACGCAATGAGCGCGAGCGCGGCGTAATCCTTACCGAACGAGCGATTGACGTCGATCGGAAAACCCATCGAGATCGCCGTCGCGCGGGTTTCGCGCTTGACGATGTCGATCTTCATCCCGTCGGTTAAGTTTGGCGGCGCGAGCTTGCGCATTTTCTTGCCGCCGACCGGAAGCTGCTGAAAATCTTTTAAGAGCGCGTCGGAAAATTTCGTGTCGAAACCGCCCGCCAGTCCGACGACCGCGTTGGCTTGCGAATAATTCTGCGCGTGAAAATCCTTGACGTCCTGAAGTGTCAGTTTTTCGAGCGTCGAAACGCGTCCGATGGCGTGATTTTCGTAGGCGGTTTCGGCGTAAATGATGTTGTAAAGCCGTTCTTTGCCGAGCTCTTCGTCGTTGCCCTCGCGCAGATTCACTTTCAGGAAATTGATCGCGTCCTGTTTGAGGCGCGTAAAATCGTCTTCGCGAAATCCGGGTTCGAGCAGCATTTCGCGAATGATCGCGTAATATTTCGGCAGATTATCAACGTGCGTTTGCCCGATGAATGTCGTCATTTCCTTGTCGGTCTGCGCGCCGAAACCAGCCGCCATCGGATAAAACTGCGCGACGATCTGTTCGTAGGTCAGATTTTTACTTCCGCCCTGCGCGATCATCGCCGAAGTCAGCGCCGATAAACCTTCCTTACCGGCGGGATCGTCAACCGAACCGGTCAGAAATTGGATGCGAAATGAAACGAGCGGCGATTTGCCGGGTTGGAGAACGGTCGCGATGTTTGAATTCATAGTTTTGACGGGAGTTTTTGTTTTATTCTGGGCGATCGTCGAAAAGACCAAAACGAAGATCAATCCCGCAAAGACGCCGGGGCGCAGAGATTTAAAGAAATTATCCATTATCCATTTTTCGTTTTTCATTATTTTTCGCCTCCTTGTTTGGCGGCGAGCGTGATGATCGTCTGATTGTTTTCGGTGAAATATTTCGCGGCGTAAGTTCGGATGTCGGCGGGCGTGATCGAATCGTAAAGCGCGAAAACCTTGTCGATCGTGTCGGGCGAACGCCGCAGCGCAATATATTGCGCCAAGGCTCCGGCGATCGCGTCGTTGCTGTTCATACCGAGCACGAAACCGTAGCGCAGACGCGAGCGCGTTTCGTCGAGCTGTTTTTGCGAAACGAGTTCGGTCGTGTAGCGTTTGTAGGTTTTGAGAACTTCGCTCTGGACGTAATCCATGTCTTTGACGTCTTTAACTTGGGCGTAAACGGTAAAGAGTTCGGGGTCGATGTGATTATCCGATTCCGCCGCGACAAAAACCGCTTTTTGTTCCTGCAGGACGAGCTTTTGCGAAATGTCGGAGTTTTCGCCGAACGCGATGATCGAAAGCAGATCGAGCGCGGCTTTATCTTTTTCGGTTTCGGAAAACGCCGGTGCCCGATACGCGACCTGCACGATCGGCAAGGTCGCCGAAGTCCATTCGATATGTTTTTTGCGCGGTTCGGTCTGCGGTTTTTCCGGCTTTATTTCGGTTTTGTAGTCGCCGCGTTTCCAGTCGCCGAAATATTTTTTGACCATTCCGAGAACCTCGGCGGGTTTGATGTCGCCGACGACGATGATGGTCGAATTTTCGGGGCGATAAAAGCGTTGAAAAAATTTCCAGGCGTACTCGTATTGATTCGGGTAATCCTTGATATCTTCGAGATAGCCCATCGTCGTATGACTGTAAGTATGTGTTTTATAAGCAGTTTCGCGCAAAACTTCATACATTTTGAAGAACGGCGACGCGCTGTTTTTGTTGTATTCGCCGAGCACCGCGCCGGCTTCGGTTTTATATTGTTCTTCGGAAAATTTCAGACGCTGAAAACGGTCGGCTTCAAGCCGCAACACTTCGTCGAGATCTTCTTTGGCAAAGGTTTCGTGATAGATCGTTTTATCGTCCCAGGTCGAAGCGTTCGACGACGCGCCGGCTTTTTGCATGATCGCGTCAAACGTTCCGGGCGGATAATTTTCGCTGCCGCGAAACATCAAATGTTCGAAAAAATGCGCGTAACCGCTTTTCTTTTCTTCGACTTCGTTGCGCGAACCGGCGCCGACGACCAAGTAAAACGAAACCAGGTTCGGATAATCGGTCGGCACGGTGACGACGCGCAAACCGTTCGGCAAATCGTCGACTTTATATTGATACGGGAAAACCTTTCGCGATTGCGCCGTGATCGCGACGGCGGAAAACGCGAAAATCATGATAAAAAATAGTGTTTTCATAGATTTATAAGTTAAATTGTAAAAATTTTTATTTTCAATTTTTTTGGCATCTTTTGAGAAAAAAACAAACTCTAACCGAAAGTTGCTCGAATGCACAAAAAAAATTAACTCTTCCGAAACAAAGATACGTTAAAGAATGACTTTTTGTTATTTAAGAATAACAAAACAAACATTTCTTTTAAACGAAAAGACGATTGCAAAAAAAAATTAAAATTCTTCTTGTAATTTCTTAAGTTTTAGTGTATAAATCATAGCGGACAAAACATTTCTTGTTTTTTGATATAGGAGGTCTAATGAAGCTAACCAGAAGTTTTACGAGCTTTGCCCTGATTTTTTCCCTGAGTTTAATATCTTTCCTAACTCTTCCGATTCAAACCATCAACGCCCAGGATATGAAAATCGCCTTACAGCGCGGTTATCGCACCGGCTATTCCGACGGTTATATGGCGGGTTATCGGGATGTGATGGACAATACGGCGAAAAGCTATGCGCGGCACAGCGAATATACAAAAGCCGATCGCGCCTACAACAAGGATTACGGCGCCGTCGAAGATTACCGCGACGGTTACCAGCAAGGTTTTGAGATCGGCTACAACACGGGTTTTGAAAAACGTTCGTTCGACGCGACTCTGCCGAATGAATTGAAAAAACGCGGGACGGTCAACACGGACGTCGCGACAACGCCGACAAATACCGAAACGATCGACACAAATTCTTCCGATAATACGGTTTCGGAAAACACGACCAACAATCAGCCCTCGACGATTCAAACAAAAACTAACGAGGTCAGTTATGTGCCGACGAGCGGCGCGGTCATCGTCATTCCGACCGATACGG
>CADEFG010000082.1 GCA_902826505.1 uncultured Acidobacteriota bacterium | reverse complement strand
AAGAGCCGTTGTCCCACCAGAGACTCGGACTGATGATGATGTATTTATCGAAAAGGTGCGGTTTTTTGAATAGAATTTCGGTTGCCAGCAGTCCGCCGAGCGATTGCCCGATAATCGTTCGCGAAGCGTCGGTTTTGTATTTTTTGTCAATATAGGGCTGCAGCTCTTTTTCGATAAAATTGATAAACCGCGCGGATTTGCCGGTTGCCGGAAACCGCTTCAAATCATCGGCATTCGTCGTCGGAAAGGTAAAATCTCTTTTTCGGTCGACATTCGCGATCCCGACAATGATTGATTTCGGAAAACGGTTGATCCACGAGAAATTGTTAAATTGATAAATCCCGACGATATGAATAAAATCTTCGTCAGCCGAACCGTCGAGCAGATAAACAACCGGATATTTGACCGAACCGGTCGGGTTATAGCCGTCGGGCAGATAGATATTGAGAATTCTTTTCTCGGCTAATTCAGCCGATTGAATTTCGTCAATGACGCCGAGAACGAACGGTTTCGCGGTCTCGGCTTTTGAAGTTTCGCCGGTTTGACCAAACGCCACCGTCGGGCAAATAAATAGCATCAAAATTGCAAATAGTTTTATTATCATCTTTTAGAATTTGTCGTTCGCCGCGCTTGCTTTTTATTTTATGCGGTCTTTTCGGTTTTGTTCAAACCATTGGAAAATACTTTTCCGCGACAATTTTCAGATGATGCAGTTGATGCCCGATGATCGTAAAACCCATCGCCCGCACAGACATTTCAGAAGTCCAGTTAAAGCCGGTGTTTTGGAGCATTTCCTCATCAAAACTCGCGAACATCGCAACGGTCGAAGCGCGGACGATTTTCAGTTCGTCCGTTAGTTCATCGATTGTCCGCCGTTCGGCGTTCATATTTGCCGCCAGCCGGTTTTCGTCAATGCTCGGCGGCGGCGAATTTTCCTTGCGCGCAAACAACAACGCCCGCTGCGACAAAATACGTTCCCAATCGATAAGATGCTGAAAGATTTCCTTGACCGTCCATTTGCCGGGCGCATAGCGTTTGCCGCCCAATTTTACCAGCAGGCTTTTGTCCAGTTGCTGAAGTTGCTGTCCATTCTGGGCAAAAGCCTGCGGCAGTTCGACATCATCAACGAGGTTGATGTAGCGGTCGAAATATTGCGGCAGCGGATCGATGTCGGATCTTTTCATCACTTATTTCACCTCTTTCCGCGTTTATTTTATCTTTTTCCAGACAAGATCGTTATTTTCGCGGCGGTCGAGCAGATTGATGATCTTGCCGGCGGCGTCTCTTTCAAACACTTTTTCCCCGCGCCAAACGCCTTTCTTAAAAAAAATATCGCCGCACAGCGGAAGCAGCTCTTCTCCGGCGCGTCCGGTGCGCTGACCGAATAACGGATCGCCTTCGCGCATGACGTTATAGAAAATATAAAACCGGGCTCAAGAAAAAAAAGGCTAAAGATTATTTTACGAGAAAGCGGAGCGTTCACAAGAGCCAGTTTTGGACAAAAGTTATAGACCAATTTATAATGATTTTCATGCCCCATCCACCGTTTATAATGCTCAAAGAAGACTCCAGCTTGCCGCTTTACCGGCAGATTTACAGAACGATTCGCGGGGCGATCCTCAAGGGCAAATTTTACCCGACGATGCCGCTGCCCGCCTCGCGGCTGCTGGCAAAACAACTGCGCGTTTCAAGAATGACGGTCGTCAACGCTTACGACCAGCTTTTGGCGGAAGGTTATCTGGAAACCAAAGCCGGTGCCGGAACATTTGTTGCCGCGCAATTGCCGGAAGAATTTTTGAACGCGCCGGAGATCAAATATCAGCAGGATGAAAACAACGCTTTTCCGCGCCAAATAAATTTTTCCGCTTACGGCAAACATCTCTTAAAAAAGCGCACGGCGATTTTGTGTCATCACGGTTCGACCGCCTTCGAGCCTTTCCAGCAAGGCATTCCGGCAATTGACAAATTTCCGTTTGAAGTTTGGTCGAAGATCGCACAGAAATGGCAGAAAAAACCGCCCGCAAAATTGCTCGGCTACCATCATTCGGCGGGTTACAAGCCTTTGCGCGAAGCCGTCGCCGCGCATCTCGAATCGGCGCGCGGCGTCCACTGCACGCCCGAACAGGTGATCATTGTCAACGGCACGCAGCAGGCGCTCGATCTGATCGGCAGGATTTTCCTTGACGCCGAAAGCGAGGTTTTCGTCGAAGATCCGTGTTATTTCGGAGCGCGTGATGTTTTTTCGGCAACCGGCGCGCGGCTGGTTCCCGTGCCGGTTGACAAGGAAGGTTTCAATGTTCATGAGGCGCGAAAAAAAAGCGAAAAAGCGCGGCTTGTTTATGTCACGCCGTCGCATCAATATCCGCTCGGCATCACGATGACACTCGGGCGGCGGATGAATCTGCTCGAATGGGCGCGGGAAACCGGCTCGTTCATTATCGAAGACGATTACAACAGCGAGTATCGTTACGCGGGCAGACCGCTCGCGTCGTTGCAGGGACTCGACCGCGACGGGCGCGTGATCTATCTCGGCACGTTCAGCAAGACGATTTTTCCGGCGCTCAGATTAGGCTGTCTGGTCGTCCCGCCCGATCTGATCGGCGTTTTTACGGCGGCGCGAACTTTGACGGATCTTCATTCGCCGGCGGTCGAGCAAGCCGTTTTAGCCGAATTTATTGCCGAGAGACATTTTTCGCGACACATTCGCCGGATGCGCGGGATCTACGAGGAACGCCAGCAGATTCTCGTCGCCGAAGCCGGCAAATATTTGCAAGGAATGATTGAGATTAACGCTGCCGAAGCCGGAATGCATCTGATCGGCTGGCTTCCCGCAGGCGTCAGCGACCGCGAAGTTTCGCGGCGGGCATCGGACGCAGGTTTGAAAACTTCCCCGATTTCGGCGCTCTGCCTCAACGAAACCTTGCGCGGCGGACTTTTTCTCGGCTACACGGCTTTCGACGAAAAACAGATCAAAGCCGGCGTCAAAAAGCTGGGACAGGTTTTGGAAAAATTCGTTTGAGCGTCCGGCGAATCGTTTCGACATCAATCCGGCTCGATTCAACGGCAATGGAATTTCAAATTTTTCCGATCAAACAGCAAAGGATTATTGATGAACAGGTCAAATACGAAATATATTTTGAATACGAAATATGACTAATTTCGATTATCAAAAGATTTCAATTTCCAGTCAGCCGACGAATCCCAAATTCGGTTTCCAATCCTATTTTTTATAATTATTTTGGCGTTTCTTCGAGATAAATAAAATCGTTTCGTGTTCGCCAGAGCCAGATTCCGAAAATTACGGCGAAAAATAAATCGCTCAAGCTGCCGAGAGCTGCATTTATGGAAACTTGTCCCGTTTGCCAGTAAACAAACAGTAAAAGAACGAAAGTCAGTTTTCCGGCTCCGGCGATAACTAAAAACAGACGTTCGCGCCTGCCGGTGACGCCGAGCCAGAAATAACAGAGTCCGAACATAAAAATCCAACTGGCGATGATCCACAAATACAAGGGATGCGACTGCGCCGGAAAACCGTTCGATTCACGGAAATTTTGAAAAAACGGCACGAACACCGCCGCCCCGAACATATTTAAAACCGCCGTCGCCAGCAGAGCTATTCTCATCCAGGTAGCCATCATTCCTTTATTCTCCGGTAAAATTCAAAATCCATTATAGAATTCTGATCTTTATAGAAGTTAGTCAAAAAAGCGGCGACGGCGATAAATAAACAGAGCGGCGAATAAACCCAAGTATCCCAGCGCGCAAAATCGGTTTCCGAAACGCTTTTGAAAAATCCCAAGTACCGAAAGTCTCCGATCGCCCGCATCGTAAACAACAGCGAAATGCCCGAAACTCCGAGATGAAAAATCCAAACCGGTAAAGCCGCGCCCCAGAATCCGATTCGTCCGAGCACGACCAGCATCGCCAAAATCAAGGCGGCGGCGACCGTAATCGTTCCGAAAGTCGATGGATTGAAAAGCCGTTCGCCGTTGACGACCGGCACAGCGGCTTTCCCTCCGAATTGACCGCCCGCCGCCCAGAAAATATGAAACAGGCTCAGCATCGCGAAAACGACTGCCAATGAAACTCCTAAAATGCGGATCATAATTAATTCTCCTTAAAATCGACTTTCAAATACGCTTCAAATTTTCGACACTGCCCTGTGCGGTTCTAAATTCCTGCTTTGTTTGAAGATGACGATTGCATTTAAGATTACGAATATAAAATGAACCGTCGTGACGATTACGCCCTGCGTCGCGGCATTTACGGAACGAAAGATATCGAACCATAAAATATTGCTGACGCCGCAGATCAAGTGCGCGATGATGCCGAACCAATTTCCTGCAGCCCAGTTTTTGACGGTCGAGAAATACCATAATAAGCCCGCCGTCATCACGGCGAAGGCGTGCGCTTCAACGCCGGTGATGACGATTGGATTTTTATAAAAATGCATGCCGAACGGACCGCTGCCGGAAAAGTGCGAAAGCAAATCGGCGGCAATTCCGAAAATGCCCGCTAAACCGAGAAAGATACTGTCGAAACGTAAAACTAATTTTTTCATAGTCATACTCCGACAAAATCCCGAAGTGTTTTACGTTCCGTAATCCGGCTTTGGTTTTCCGCATATCCGACAAACTCGATCAGATAATCGCGCAGCTCGTCCGGCGAATTTTCGGCGGAGATGAACCCGATATAATTGTCCGGTCTGAGCAAAACACTGAAAGGGCGGTTTGTGCCGAAAATTTCCGCGACCGTCGAATAAAGCGGAACGACGTGGCAAGCGACCGAATCGGCGTATTCGCTTTCGATTTCGGCGCGCACCGAGCGGTAATCGCTCGCCCCGTCAGAGAACATAAGCAGATGGAATTTTGGTTCGCGCAAACAGTCGTAAACGCTTGCGCCGTCAGCCGGAAAATAAGGCATCCGGTCGCCGGCTTTGACCGCGAAATCGCCGTCGCCGTCGTGCCGGCTCAAAGCGTGGCGGCGGTAATTGATACCGATTTGCGAGATTCGTTTAAAAAAATCTTTGCGCACTCTTTCGATGCCGAGCGCGCGACCGGCGAGCTGCGGGAAAAGGTGCAGCCGGATGAGATTCATGAACCAATCCTCGCCCGCCAGAAAATTGAACATCCGATCGGTCGAGTTCAAAAGATTTTCGGCGTTTTCGAGCCGCTCGGCGTTGTAGGTATCGAGTATTTTCTCGCCCGCTTTGCCCTGCAAAACGAAGGCTAATTTCCATGCCAGATTGTATGCGTCCTGAATGCCGGTGTTCATGCCCTGCCCGCCGGCGGGCGTGTGCACGTGCGCCGAATCGCCGGCGAGAAAACATCTTCCCTTTCGGAAATTTTCGACGTGGCGCGTGTGCACCTTGTAGGTCGAAAACCATCTGACATCGGAAATATCAAGTTCGAGCCCCGCTTCCGATTTGATGCGCGATTCGATTTCTTCGTAGAGAATTTCGCCCTCGTTTTTGGCGAATTCTTCCGGAAACGAACCTAAGATCCGATAGCGGTTTTCGCCGGGCATCGGGAAGAACGCGACGATCGAATGCTTCGCGAGACAGACCTGCAGCGCATCGTGCGAAAATTCCCACTCGACGCGCGCGTCGGCGACGTAAAACATCCGCTCGAACGTGCTGCCTTCGAATTTTAGATCGAGCAGGTGACGCACCGGGCTTTTCGCGCCGTCGCAAGCGACCAGATATTTCGCCTCGATCGTCCGCGTTTCGCCCGCCGCCGATTTTATTTCGACGACGACGCCAGCTTCGTCCTGAGTCAGCGTCGCGAGTTCCGATTGCCAAGCAACGTCTTTGCCGTGCGCCAGCACGTAATCGTAGAGCAGCTGCTCGTTTTTGCTTTGTTCGAGAACGAGCATGTACGGGTACGCGCTCAACCCCTTCCCGACGGAAGCCAGATCGACTTCGCCGCGAATCTCGCCGCCTTCGATAAATCGGGCTTTCGCGGCGATCGTGCCCTCGGCGACGGCGCGTTCGGCGAGTCCGAGCTGTTCGTAGATTTCCAGTGTGCGCGCGTGCACCCCGAGCGCTTTGGAAAACGCGGTGACGCCTTCTTTTTTCTCGACGACGACGAAATCGACGCCGTATCGAATAAGCTGACACGCCAGGCTGAGCCCGGTCGGACCCGCGCCGACGATAATCACATCAGTTTTAATAGCAGTTTTCATAAATTCACTCCTCATAAAAATATCCTTCCTATTAATTTTTGCCTTTATAAATGCGCGCCGATTCGTCTCCAATCGTTAATACGCGCGTATTTTTGCCTCGCGCTCGTTCCGAACCGGTGGCGTAAAACGTTTCTTTCGAGGTTTCGGCGCCGCTTCTTCATCGCTCAAACCGAGAAGAAATCGATTCACAAGCTCAACGAAAAAATCCTTTCCCTTATTTGGGTTTAGATAATCGCTCGCCTTTCTGACCGTGAACAGAGTCGAAACCCGGTATTCGCTTCCGCCGGTGGCTGTGCCGCAGTGTTCAAAGATATAGCGCCGCAAACCGTCGCGAATGAGCCGCCGCGCCTCCGGCAGCGGGTTCATATATACATACCAGAAAATAACTGTCAGAAAAGCGGCGCGAGTCCATTTCTCCGGCGGCAGGGTGCAATTTTCGAAAGCGACGATCAGCTCGAAGACCTCGCTCGAATTCCGGTAACTGAAAACTCTTGTCGCGTCGTCGGCGATTCGGTTTTGTAGTGTTTTAGTCATTGATTGTTTTTCTCATTAGTAACGGACAATTCGGTTTGCTCGATAACTTTTTGAACAAAATAGTTAATGTCCGTAAGGACCGCGCCAATTCGCCGCAGCCTTCTTAAAACCGCCGCGCTTTCATTATCGAGAAAGGAAACTTCCGACAGGTTTATCTCAATGCCGGCGAGTTCCTCCTTTCGTAATTCGAGCAGCGTCCGCTCCAGCAGTTCGGCATCGATCAGAAAGAGTTTTCCTTCGACGCGCAGAATCGTCTGGCGGCGGCGTTCGTCGAAAATTTGCGTAATTTTAATGCTCATCGCCCTTGTTAAAACGCAAACGCGATTCCAGCTTGAAAACCGCACGCGTTATCATAGCTATTTGTTGAAGACACTAGAGATAGAGATATTTAACGAAGCCCGCGTGGAAATCGAATTATCGTCGATTTGAAGATTTGGCAGCCGTATATGGTTTTTGGAAACCATATACGGTTTCGGTTGATGGTACAGGACTTCGTTTGACCGGGTTTATTTCAGACCGAGTTTTTTCATACGGTGACGCAAAGTCGAAACGGGCAGTCCGAGGATTTCGGCGGTTCCGCCCTTGCCGCCGATTACGCCGTTTGTGCGCTTTAAAACTGCCGCGATATGGCGTCTCTCGACTTCTTCCAGCGAGGACAATTCTTCGGGAACATCCGTCGCCGGGAAATTGCTGGCGATCGGCGGCGGCTGCGTTTTTAATTGGGAAAGCGGAAGTTCGAGCTCTTTGCCGCGCGTGAGAATGACGGCTCGTTCGATAAAGTTTTCAAGCTCCCGCACGTTGCCGGGGAAATCGTATTCGCAGAGGGCAGAAATAGAGTCTTTTGGAATCATTTCGATGCTTTTGCTCATCCGGAGGGCGTGTTTCATCGTGAAATAGCCGGCGAGCAGCGGAATGTCCTCGCGTCTTTCCCTGAGCGGCGGGATCGTGACGGGAAAAACGTTCAGCCGGTAATAAAGGTCGCTCCGAAACGTTTTTTCCGCGACCATCGACTGCAAATCACAGTTGGTCGCGGCGATCAAACGAACGTCCGTCTTGATCGTGCGCGAACTGCCGAGCCGTTCGAATTCGTTTTCCTGCAAAACCCTTAAAAGCTTCGGCTGGAGTTCGAGCGGAATATCGCCGATTTCGTCGAGCAATAAACTTCCTTTGTGCGCGAGCTCAAAGCGCCCGACTCTTTGCGCGATGGCGCCGGTGAACGCGCCTTTTTCGTGTCCGAAAAGTTCGGATTCGAGCAATCCGGTCGGAATCGCCGCGCAGTTCAGCTTAACCAGTGTCCGTTCGCGGCGACCGCTCAGATTGTGAATTGCGCGGGCGAATAATTCTTTTCCCGTGCCGGTCTCGCCGCAGATCAGAACGCAGGAATCGGTCGGCGCGACCGTTTCGACCTGCCGCAAAACGTTTTTCAGAGCCGCGCTTTGCCCGATAATTTCGGCGAAATTGTATTCGCTTTGAATTTCTTCTTCGAGGTAAAGCTTTTCGCTGGCGAGTTTGTTTTTCAGCTTTTCGATTTCGGCAAATTGGAGCGCGTTTTCGACCGCGGCGGCGATCTGGTTGGCGATGTGTTGAAGCGTTTCGGCGTCCGTCTGCGTGATCGAAGATTCGCGATTGCTGCCGACGCCGAGAACTCCGATCGCACGGTCGGCTGAGATGAGCGGAACGCTGCAGCCGGATCGTAAGCCCTGCTCATACGCCTGTTTCATAAAGGACGAGGAAAATTCCGATAAATCGAGCTTTTCGCGCCAGACCGCTTTCCGCGTTTTGAAAGATAGACCGAGCGGCGTCCCGTCCATCGGGAGCAATGCGCCTTCTTCCAGATATTCCGGCGGATTATCCAGCGCGAGAAGGCGAAACATTTGGCTGTCTTCGTCGAAAATAGCCATCGAAGCGAAATCGTGATTGATATGCCGGCGCAGGATCGTCGAGGCGGCTTTCAGTAAATCCTGAAAACTGAGGCTCGCCGAAACGGCGTTGCCGATTTCCAGCAGCATCGCGAAACGGTCGCGCTCGTGAACGGCTTGTTTATGATTGAGCGCGTTTGCGACCGCGATCGCAATCTGACCGGCGACTTCTTCGAGCAGTTCGGCGACCTGTTTCGTGAAAGTGTTTTCGCGGCGGCTCATCAAACTCAACACGCCCAAAACGCGGTCGTGCGCGATCAGCGGGAGACTACAGCCGGATCGAACGCCTTCGGCGCGAAGCAGCTGAATAAGCGGCGTGGCGGCAAAACCGTCAAGCTGGCTGGGCGTTACCATGACGGTTCGGCGTGAACTGAAAGCCAGCCCCGAAGGCGTGCCTTCGATCGGAAACGAGACACCTTCCGTGAGGGCTTCGCTGTGATCTTGAAAATCCAGAGCGTGGGCACGCAGCTTTTGCGTCACCGGGTCGTAAAGGAGCAGCGCGGCGTAATCGTGATTGATTATTTGGCGCAGGCAAATCGAAACGGCTTTTAATAGCTCGCGCAAATCGAGGATGGAAACCACCGCGTTGTTGATTTCAAGCAGCAATTGCGCCCGATTGTGGCGTTCATCCGGCGGCGTTCCGATTCGTTTTTCAGATAAGTTTTGCGCCATTCGCCAAAATGTATTTTTATAGATTCGGAATTTTTCCGGGCGTTAAGGCTCGGATTATCCCGAAAACTGCCTAAGTATAGATAACTTGATTTATATACGCAATTTTTCGGTCTTATTCTTGATAATTTTTATTTATTCCAAACAAAAACTCAGCCGGTCGAATGCCACAGCATATGCGGATTGACCTTGAAATTCAGTTTCGCGCGGTTGCCGGTCTGTTCGACCGGATAGTTGACCGATTGCCTGGTCATCAGACCGCGTTCGCTGAGGAATAAATAGTTTGAACTTGAGTTAGGATAATTTTCTCTTTCCCGGAGCCGTGCCCTGGTTAGGAATTGATAAGAAACCTCCTCGTCCGCCTCCAAGAGTATTTGACCACAAGCGAATAAAATCGAGATTAAAAAAATATATTAATATGCACCTACCATTACCAATGACTGAGGTATGTCGGGAAATTGGTTATGACAAAGCAGTAATAGTAAGAGCTTTTCCTGACATAAGAGATAAGATCAAATCAAACTATAACGAATACCAAAAACTAGTCTGCGAAACCAGACGAAATGAATTGGAACAGGAAATAAAATCTGCGGTTTATAAACTTAAAGAACAAGAAGAATTTGTTTCAGCAAAAAGAGTGGCAAAATTTCTAGACAAACCCAGCTATTTAGGTAGGAGAGATGTAGCTCAGATAATATTTGACACTAGAAAAATGGGAAAAGCGGGAAAAAACCGAAGTAAATAGCATTTCCTACTTATTTTAAAATGGCAAAGATTTTAACTTTAAAAAAATTGGAAGCATACCTTTGCCGAATCGGCAAAGGTATGCTTCCAGTGACACACGAAAAGTTAGAAGCTGAATTTTGCTCCAAACTGGAATTGACGCGGATCATACGCCGCCGTCGAGCGGCTGTAATAACGACCGTTGCCGGCGCGTTGTCCAAAGGCGTTGACATCGGTAAAGAGCGGTGTCGCCGAACCTTCGTTGAACCGATTGAAGATATTGAAACCTTCCGCGATCAGATCAAGCCGAATGCGTTCGCCGAACCGGATCGCCCGCGAAATCCGCAGATCGACCGAAGCATAGGAATGCGTCAGTCCCATATTGCGTCCCAAGTTTCCGGTTGAAAATTGTCCGTTGGTAATCAGCGGCGTGCTGCAGCCGGTTGTTCCGGGAACGCAAAGCGTGCCGTCCGAATTAACGCTCGGGCGGTCGGTTTGGGTCGACTGGTCATTGTTTGCATCGACATTGGTGATGATATTAAACGGACGACCTGACGAAAGTTCGATGATCGGAGCGATCGTAAAATCCGAAAGGAATTTCTGCCAGCCGCTGCCCGACCGCCACGCGTCAGGCGAAGAAACCAGCCCGCTGAAGACAAAACGATGCCGTTGGTCAAACAATGAATTCGCCTTTTCCGCTTTGAAGTTATTAACGTCCTGCGCGATCAGCAAGGTTTGCAGATCGGAAGAATCGTCAATCGAATGCGACCACGTGTAGCTTGCCAAAAACGTAAAGTTATTCGCAAAACGACGTTTCACTTCAACATTTAAAGCGTTGTAGCTCGAATTGCCGTCCGAAACCTGCGCGTTGACCGAACCGAACGGCGAAATCAAACCCGGAGTTCTCAGAGTTCCCGCCAACTGCGAGTCCAAAACGGCTTTTGAAATCGCGCCGCCTGAAAGCGCGGTCGCAAGAAAATAATTCGGCGCGTTCGGACGGAAGAAGTTGGCGATTGCCGGGGCAATCACGCGGTTTCCTAAATTCGAAACGGGCGCGGCGATCATTCCGGGAAGAATCAAGGCATAAAGCTGATTAAGCGGTGTTCCTGCCGGACCGATCGTAAAGTTCGGGAACAAATCGCCTGGCTGCAAAGGAGTTCCGGGCGCGAGAATGGTCGCGCCGCGCATACATTGCATCGGTGTCGGCAAACCGACCGGAGCTGCCGGACAGGTCGTCGGAATCGAAAGCGCCACGGCTTCCTGCGTGCTCGACGGCAATCTGCCGCCCGAATAGCGCTGGAAGTTTTGAATTTGCAATGCCGTGTTCGGCGTATTCAAATCCGTCGGATGCGGAAGATGATGCGCGCCGACATAAATATACGAAGCCGACAGAGACATATTTTTCGTCAATTGCCGCTCGATCGAAAAGTTGCCCTGCGTTGCCGAAGCGTATTGAAAATCTTTGGAAATAGGAAGCGTGAACGGCAGCACCGCGCCGAATCCGGTAAACGTCTGATCGTTAAAACGCTGTCTGCCGAATTGATATTGTCCGCTCGACGCGACG
>CADEFG010000081.1 GCA_902826505.1 uncultured Acidobacteriota bacterium | reverse complement strand
GCGTTTCTTTGGATAATAAAGAGCATGACCGCGTTGATAATGATGAGACCGATGACGCTTGGGATGAGATGGGTGATCGCGCCTTGTAAGTCGCTGACGACAAATGTCCAGATGATCTTAAAGACGAGCATCGCGTTGATGACGACTAAACCGTAACGGAGCGATCGTTTCCAAAAGGCAAGTGCGAGCAGATAAAACGTGAACGGCGTATAGAGGCTGACGACGATCTTCCAGAATGTCCATGTTCCGAGCAAGTAATCCCGTTCGGCGTTGAGCATTTCGATCACTCCGGCGGAAGGATTTTCGGGTGCCGGAAACCAGAACATACTCGTCGCCAGCGCAAGAAGCGTCAGAATGATGCCCCAAATATTTCGCTTGTAGGCAAAATAACAAAACGGCAGCAGAAAAAGCGGTCGAATATACCAGCTCAATACGTTATGATGGCGCGCCCAAGCCCATTCGATAAATTGCGTCAAAAGTTCCATCGCGGTCGCTTCAAAAGATTTTGTGTTTTACATATTACTCAAAATTCACGATTTGTAAAGAAATTCGACGGGCAATAAAAAAGAGCGGGAACAAGCCGCGCTCTTCGAAAAGAAATTATTTTGGCAATTATTCCGCTGTTGCCGCCGCTTTGTTTTAAATGGATTTGAAATTAATTAAATCGTCGTGCTGTTAGAAAGCGATGCCCCGACTTTTGATTCCAGTTCCTTTAGCCGTTCAAGTTTCTGCCTGAGCATTTCCTTGTATTCAAATCCGTCCGTATGATGTACTTCGTCAATCAGCGACAAGTGCGCCGTCTTTAAAACTTCCAACAAAAGATCTCTTTCCTGTTCATTGATGTCTATTGTCATAACATCAAAATTTTACAACAAAAAATTCAATTAATAAACAAAAAGGCGACCCAAATTGAATCGCCTTCCGCTTTTTTCTCAACCGTTATTCCGCTCTCGCCGACGCTTTGCCGCCTTCGAGATATTCTTTGAGCGATGTGTTGATAATTTGATTCCAGCCTTGCGAAAAATTGCTTTCGGCAAAATCGGGATTATCGTGCGGGAAGGTTTCAAGTCCTTCGTGAGTGAGCTTGAGCAGCGTTTTGTCGCCTTGTTCGAACAATTCAAAGGTGACCAATGAATTGCCGGCAAAATTATCATAACGCCAGCTGTAGGTCAGTTTTTTCTGCGGGACAACTTCGGTTATTTCGCAAAGATGCAGATATTGTGTGCCGTTTTCGTCGCCGGCGGTAAATTCAAAGCGGAAACCTTTTTCGGCTTTGAATTCGGCGATGTCGAAATACCATTTCTTCATTTCGTCCTTATCGGTAATTGCTTGCCAAACTCTGCTGACCGGAGCATTAAATGTTTTTTCGAGCACGATCGGTTGATTATTCATAATTTTTATTCCTTGACTGATTGATTTTCTTCGTTCGCCGCCGCTTCGTTTAAATGAAGTTCGAGCGCGTCCAATTTGTTTTTCCAGAATGCGCGGACATTTTCGACCCATTCCGAAACCTCGCGGAGCGTTTCAAGATTTGCCTCACAGTATCTTTCTCTGCCTTTCCGGCGGATCAAGACAAGTCCGCATTCGGTTAAAATTTTCATATGTTTCGAGACCGCCGGGCGGCTGATCCCGAAATTTTCCGAAACGGAGTTTAAATTTAGTGTTTGATGAACCAAAAGATTGATTATCTCTCGTCTGGTCGGGTCGGCAATGGCTTGAAATACGTCGCGTCGCATAATATTTCACGGTTCTGTAACCGAACAGTTACAAATATACGCGTAACCAAACGGTTACGCAAGTCGGTTTATTATTTATTTTTACAAAAACAAAAAGGCGACTCGTTTTGAATCGCCTTTGGTCTACTATATTTTGTCCTTAACTTATTCGGCTTTCGCCGCCGCTTTCGGGGTTTCAATGACATCGGTCGGTCGCGGCGTTGCCAAACCCAATTCCTGCTGCCGCCAGAGATTTGAAACGAGGAGTTCGCGGATGAACGTCATTTCTTTCGGCAGACGGTCGTAGAGCTTGTAGAAAAGGTCGTCGTGCGACGCGATTTCCTTGAGCCACAGATCGCGGTCGAGATCCATCACTTTTTCAAAATCTTCGCGGGTGAAATCTTCCATTCCGCGCCAGTCGAGATGTTCGTAGCGCGGCTGCCACCCCAAAGGTGTTTCGACGCCTTTCGACATTCCGCGGGCGCGTTCGACGATCCATTTCAGAACGCGCATATTTTCGCCGAAACCGTTCCAGAGGAATTTGCCGTCCTCGCCTTTGCGGAACCAGTTGACCGAGAAAATGCGCGGCGGTTCGGGGATCGAGCGACCGAAATCGAGCCAGTGCGAAAAATAATCGCCCATGTGATAACCCGCAAACGGCAGCATCGCGAACGGGTCGCGGCGGACTTCGCCGATATTGCCGAAGGCGGCGGCGGTCATTTCCGAACCCATCGTCGCCGCCATATAAACGCCGAACGCCCAGTTAAATGATTGCAAGATCAAAGGCACGACCGAGTTGCGGCGCCCGCCGAAGATAAACGCCGAGATCGGCACGCCTTTCGGATCGTCGAAGCGTTCGTCGATCACCGGACATTGGATCGAAGGCGCGGTAAAACGCGAATTCGGATGCGCGGCTTTGACGTCGGAACCCGGTGTCCAATCGTTGCCTTGCCAGTCGATCGCGTGTGCCGGCGGTTCGCCGTCCATTCCTTCCCACCAGACGTCACCGTCGTCGGTCAGCGCGACGTTCGTGAAAATCGTGTTTTCTTTGACCGATTCCATCGCGTTCGGATTCGTCTTGTAATTCGTCCCCGGCGCGACGCCGAAAAATCCGGCTTCCGGGTTGATCGCGTGCAGTTTGCCGTGTTCGTCGGGTTTGATCCAGGCGATGTCGTCGCCGACGGTCGTTACTTTCCAGCCTTCTTCCTGAAACGCTTTCGGCGGAATGAGCATCGCAAAATTCGTCTTGCCGCAAGCCGACGGAAACGCCGCGCAGACGTAATCTTTACGTCCGTCGGGCGATTGGACGCCGACGATCAGCATATGTTCGGCGAGCCAGCCTTCATCGCGTCCGACGGTCGAAGCGATCCGCAGTGCGAGACATTTTTTGCCCAAAAGCGCGTTGCCGCCGTAGCCCGAACCATAACTGACGATCGAGCGTTCCTCGGGAAAATGAACGATATATTTATCTTTCGGGTCGGGCGAACAAGCCCACGCGACATCTTTCTGACCTTCGGCAAGCGGCATTCCGACCGAGTGCAGGCAATGAACGAAATCGCCGTTGCCGAGCGCGGCGAGGGCTTTATTGCCCATCCGCGTCATGATCTTCATATTGACGACCGCATACGGCGAATCGGTGATCTGAACGCCGAACTGCGAGATCGGCGAACCGATCGGACCCATACAAAACGGCACGACATAGAGCGTGCGACCCTTCATCGCGCCGTCGAATTTATCCATCAGAATGGCTTTCATTTCCTTCGGATTCATCCAGTTGTTGGTCGGTCCGGCGTCGCCTTTGCTCAAACTGCAGATATATGTGCGGTCTTCGACCCGCGCAACGTCCGACGGGTGCGAGCGTGCCAGAAACGAATTCGGACGCTTTTCGGGATTGAGCCGGATAAATGTGCCGCTCGCGACCATTTCTTCGCACAGACGGTCGTATTCTTCCTCGGAACCGTCGCACCAGTAGACGTTATCGGGTTGACAGTGTTCTGCCGTTTTCGTCACCCATTTTATCAATTCTTTGTTTGTGACATTCGATGGAATGTTTAAATTTGCCATAAAATTTTCTCCAAAAAATAACTTTTATAAATAATTGTATTGTTAAATTTTTTACTGCCAAACTACCGCAAAAATCTGAGTAAAGCAATAAGTTAATAGATGTTGTTCAAAATCAGGAACGCTTGTTCACTGTAAATAGAAGCGTTTTATAAACATATCTTATCACAAGATAAATATTATGTAAGGTTTGAAAGTTTGAATTCGCCCGATTTTTTAATTTTGGATATTTTAGTCGATCGGCGTCAGCGGCGGTTTATCAAAACTTTGTTTGACCGTGTGAAAAACGACGCCGCCGATAATGATCACGCCGCCGAGAATCGCCCAAATGCTCGGGCGTTCGCCGAGGAAAAGAAAAACCCAGATCGGATTCAGAAGCGGTTCGACAAAACCGATAATGCTCGCGTCCAGGCTGCGGACGCCGCGCGCGATGCCGGTCGTGAAAAAAACGTAGGCGATGCCGATCTGAAAAATCCCGAGATACAAAATCGCGAGAATATCATTGATGCGCGGCTCGGGCGGTTTGTTGAAAACGAGCGGCAGCATAAACAAAACGATCAGCAGATTGCCGTAAAAGACCGAGAGCGCCGGATTCCGGTTTTCGAGGTTGCGCGGATGGCGCAGAAAGACGAAATACAAACCGAAGAAAACGCCCGAGGCGAGCGCGGCGATGTTGCCCAAAAAGATATTCGACGCGAGTTTATTGGCATCGTTTTGCGGTTCGAGAAAAAACAGGCTCATCCCGGCAAGACAGATCAAAACCGTGATCAGATCCGAGTAGCGGAATTTTTCCTTGAGGATAAAAGGCGAAAGAATCAGGATATAGATCGGCGCGGTGTATTGCAGAAAGATCGCGTTGGCGGCGGTCGTCGTTTTGTTCGCGTAAACAAAACACGAAAGCGTTCCGGCGTAGAGAATCGCCGTCCAAAGCGTGAAAAGATCGAGTTTTAAGCCTTTTCGAGAGGTGAAAACCGCCACCGTCAACGCCGCCAGAAGCGAGCGCCCGAGATTGACCGAAAAAGCGTCGAGCGTCGTATATTTGATAAAAAGCCCGCCCGTTGACCATAAAAGAACAGCAATGAGGACGAAAACAATCGGCGGAAATGTGAAATTTTCTTTTGTCATTTGATTGTCCAAACGCCAAAGTAATTGAAAATTTTTCCAAAAGCAAATTATCAATTAAAGTCTTTCGATAATGTATATAAAGTTTTGAAATCACATAATTTAACGAGGGAAAACAATTCGTGTTTGAAATTAAGCGGGACGTTTCAGACCGCCTGACGACACTGTTCGGGGATTATTCCGAGCCGGATCAGCAACCGGCAAAAAAAGAAACCGCGGATTGCCGTTAAAAACACAATCCGCGGTTGCTTTCGAATGACGGTTTTTCCTATTCCCGGTTGAATCTGAAATAAACGCGGTAATCGCCGGCATTATTATGTCGGGTGCGAAAGTGATGATTTATCCCCCGAACCTGGTTAAGTTCAAACCCATCATTCCCAAGGATGTAGCGAGGAATATCGGCGGCTCGAATCGTCAGCTCCCTTTTCTCGATCAGGTCGTTTTCAAGCCCCAGCAGATTGTCCACGACGAAGTTGGCAATTTCGATGATGATTTCGATCCAGTCGGGACATTCGCCATCGGAAAATTCGTCGCAGCCTTCTTTCAGGATATCAATCCAATCCTTGATTTCTTCTTCTACTTCCTCGGGGTTTTGCCCGCCGGCGTCTTCTTCCCAAACCCAAACCAGCAAGGTTAGGTCTTTCGCGCCGCCGCGCCCTTGGTTGCTGTGCCAAACATTTCTATTTGGTCCCCGAAAGCTCATCCCGCTGTCGGCTTGCTATGTTTCATTGACTCTGAACCCGCCGGCTTGCGGATGTCTGGTTGTCCCATCGTTGCAGTCTTCGTCGATGACAGTAGTAACGGTAAAAATGTCGTCATGACCAAGTCCCCAAGGACCGCTCATACAGCGCATTCCGGTGTAACTAAAACGATATTCATTCCGCTGAGCGCCTTGCCGGTTGGTATTTAAAACAGGAATTTTGGGGACGGTAAAAGACAAGTTTTCGGGCGACAGAAAGGAAAACGGCGCGGGCGATTTCGACGGCAAAGGCAATTCGCTTTTGTCCTGCGTTTGTGGCGAAACGGGCGCGATTTCATCTTTATCGAGCGGGTCGGATTGCGGCGTTGAGAGTTTTCGCTTGGTGGCAGCCATTCGTTTGAAAGCAGTGCGGTAGCTATCTAACGGAATACTCTTGGCAAGCGGAATTCGAGCATATTTGCCCAGCAGAAATTCACGTTCTTGAGACGAAAGCGAATTCAAACGGTTGATTGTCCGGCGTACCAATTCCCTTGATTTAGGATTTTTTTCCAGCACCTTTTCCAAACGAATGTCCGCTTCGCTCTTTTTAGAAACGTTTCGATCAAATCTCTCCAATAAATGAAGGAACAAGGCAATCGCTTCCGGGTCATCGGGGCTGACCAGTTTTCGCTTTTTCTCGGGCTGTTTGTTAGCGCTTTGGATCGATTGCGGATAAGCCGTAAGTAAAAGACTGCTGATAAGCCCGACAAGCATCAGCCAATGGCATAACTTCTTTAAATCGACGGTTAGTTTTTTCATTTTCGTTGTTGCATTTTGGTATCTCATTTCATTTTTTCTCCATTTCAAAATTAGATTGAACGTCTGGTGTTTCCGGTCAATCGGGAAACGCTTTTTTGATTCGTAATTTGCTGGAAAAGACAGTGAAATTGAACGAAAAAACGGCGAAAAACTCCGAGAAACTCCGAGAAACTCCGAAGATCCGCCGGCGGGCATTGACAAACGATTCAAAGAGCGCGAAAAAGGAGTTTATGAGAAGCGTCGTCGTCGAAGAAAAAAGACCTCCCTGGCGGTTTGGCGGATTTACGCTTAATTCCGAACAACACGCTTTATTTTGTAATCAGGAGCGCGTGCGAATCACGGAAAAACCGCTCGAAACTTTGATTTTTCTGGTCGAAAATCGCGGGCGCGTCGTCGAAAAACAGTAATTGCTCGAAGCCGTCTGGAAAGGCACTTATGTCACCGAGGACACGCTCGTTCATGCGGTGCGCGAAATCCGCCGTGCGCTCGGCGACGACAAGGACAACCCGCGTTTTATTCAAACCGTTCCGCGCCAGGGTTATCGTTTTGTCGGCGAAGTTTTTGTCGAAGCAAACTCTGATGAAGCGAAAAAGGGCGAAATCGCGTTTGCGCCGTTTGCCGCTTTTCCCGAAAAACTTGTTGCCCCAGGCGCGACAGAATCGCGAAAATCAATATGGCTCGGCTTTGCCGCTTTGCTGACGGTGGCGGCAGTAACAGCAGGTTTTATCTACTTTTACAAGCAATCCCCGAATTATAAATTCAAATCCGAGACGCAAAAACAACTGACCGCCGGCGAATTCAGCGCCGGCAAACCGTCTTTTTCGCCCGACGGAAAATTGATGCTTTGCGTTTGGTCGTTGCCGGAAACGCGCGGGTTTGGCGATATTTTTGTGGTTTCGGTTGCCGACGGACGTTCGCTTCCGGTCACCTCAAAAACGAATCCGAGCGGTGATCTGCCGGTTTTCACGTCCGACAGCAATTATGTTGTTTATTCACGCTACCAGAGCGGCAACGCCGGCAGCCGTTTGCCCGATCTTTATATTGTCCCGAGTTCGGGATTGACCGAACCGCGAATTTATATTCCGGAAGCCGCCGGTGCCGGATTTTCGCCTGACGGAAAGCATGTCGCTTATACAAAGCATTTGGTTTCGAACAAAGCCTTGTGGCTGAGTCCGACGAGCGATTTGGAGGCGCATCTTGAGATCGCGCCCGAAGGCTTCACGCCGCGTTTTTCGCCCGACGGAAAATGGCTCGCCTACACGACCAGCAATCCTGAAAAAGGGCTCGGCGATTTATGGATTACCGATACGGCGACTTTTACCGAGCGCCGGAATCTGACCAAAGAATTACAGCAGCTTTACGGTTTGACATGGACTGCCGACAGTCGTTCGATCATATTTTCGTCAAAACGTTCGGGTCTTCAACTGCTCTGGCAGGTCACTCTCGACGGCGCGGAACTCAAGCCGCTGCTGCCGACTTTTGGCGGCTATGCGAGTGCGCCGTCGATAGCGCCGGACGGAAAAACACTGGTCTTTCAATATGGTCGCGTGGCAAAAAATTTGATGTTGGCAAGGATCGGAAACGGACAAACTGAAAATCTGACGACCGACGAACTGCACGAATGGGTTCGATTTTCGCCTTCCGGCAAAAAACTCGCTTCCGTCGTGCAGCGTCACGATTTTGGCAAAGACCTTTCGATCACCGAGCTTGGCGACGGAAATTCGGCTCGCCAAAACAAACGATTCGCATTACCCGACAGCAATCCGGAATCAGTTTGTTGGTTGGACGAAAAACGAATCGCCTACCTGGCGTACGACATTAAAAACGCGCAGACCAAAGCGGTCGTCGTCAATACCGAAAACGGGATGCCGACGCCGCTCGCCACGCCGTTTTCGGGGGCGGCGGAATGGCTGGCAGTCAACCCTGACGGCAAAACTGCCGCAGTTGTCATCACGGATGCCGATAAAAAACAGAAGATCGTTCTGCGAAATCTTGAAACACATGCCGTTGAAACGATTGCCGAAGGCGGGGACTATGCCGCTTTGCGCTGGCTCGCCGGCGGTTCGGCATTATCGTGGAGCGCGCCGAATCGTTCTGCTAGTTCGGAAACCAGCGGAATTTGGTTGTGGTCAAGGGAACAAACGGCTCCGGTGCGCGTCGTAAACGACGGCTTCAGTCCGGTTTGGAGCAAAGATCGAAGCACGCTTTTTTTCTCGAAAATGGGCGAAAAATACGGGCTCTGGCAGAAGGATCAAAATGAAAAGCCGGTTTATGATTGGACGGATAACGTCGTCTATTTCGACGTTTCGGGCGAACAGATCGCCTTTATTCAGGCAAAAGAAATTGTCAAAGCGCAGATCTATTCGGTCGAACTGGAAAGATAAAAAACGATTGAATTGAAAAACAACCCGGCGAAAAAATCGCCGCGAATTAAACGTCGAGGGTAATCCGGTTGACAAATTTAATTCGCGGCAAATAATTTATTTTGAATTGTTGGCGGCGTCGGCGATCGTTTCGCGCAATTTTTTGGCGGACGTGGTTGCCGGTTCGAGCTCGACCTTTTCGACATTGTCATAGACTTTTTTGCCGAAAACACCGTTCCACGACGGAATCACGAACGACACGTTGCCGTGCACTTTTGCCTGACACGCGAGCCGCAGGAATGGTTTTTCGTCGGCGGGTTGCTGATAGCCGAAAATCTTCATCTGTTTTCTTTCGAGCCGCTGAACTTCCGCTAATTTTTCCTGCCCGCCGAGGATTCCGATCCAACACGTACCGCACGAAGCCGAACGGCATTCGACCGGAATGACGCCTTCCCAGCAGCGTTCGTCCTGCGCTTTCCAGTTCTGCGACTGATCTTTGGCGGAAGCGGTTGCCAGCTCTTCGTCGTTGATCAGCGGAAATTTAGCGTTGACGCGCGTCTCGTCCCAGACGGCGGTAAATTTTTTATTGACCGTTTTCAAAAAACCGAAAATGCCCTGCGAATCGTCGCGGGCGCGTTCGCTGATGATCTGGTCGGGCGATTTTGCCAAGATTCCTTTGGGTTTTTCGGTTTTCCCGGCGGAGTTTTTAAATGCTTCGAAACCGACCTGATTGAAGGTCATCAAACCGACTGCCGAAATTCCGATCGTCAGAGATTGGTCGGTTTTCGCGTTTTCGGCAACCGTCCGGGCGACTTCCGCGATCAATTGGTCCAAACCGGCGGGTTCGTCCGTAAAGGAACTGGCGCGGTTTTCGATCTCGGTTTTGGTTTCCTTCCAGAAACGGTGTCCGTAAAGAAATTTATGCGACGAATCGATCTGATTTTTTAGCTCGTAGTCGCCGAGGATCGCCAATTTATGAACCGCTTTGGCGCGGTCTTCCGCCGTTTCCAAAAAACGGAAAAGCTCCAAAGGAAAAAAGCGAAACCAGATTTGCACGGCGTTGCGGTCAACTTCGTGAGTCGCCGGAAGCAGTTTTTCGACTGCCGCGAGCCAGTCTTTCTCGCTGAATTTATTTAGAAAAATTTCAAATTTACTGTTTGTCATATAGTTTGTATCTTACTTATTCGGCAAATGAAATCTCATTTGCACGCGATTTTATAAATTTTATTGTGATTAATTTTTTGTCGTTTTTGATTTTATAAAACCTATTATCAACAAAGCGAAAGTCAACGTCCAACCGAGGGCGGCGATTAGCAGGGAAATTTTCGTGCGCGGCGGTTCGACGAATAAAACCTCGACCTCGGTTTTTTCGGGCGGCAGCACGATAAGCAGCGTTCCGTCGGCGGCGCGGAGGGTTTCGGTCGGAATCGGTTGCCCGTCTTTGATGATAAACGCCTGCCATAACGGATAATAAAAACTTCGCAGACGAACTTGGCTTGGTGCGCCGGCTTCGACCGAGAAAACTTTTTTATGCGATTGCCAAACGGTCACGAAACTCTGACGCGCACCGGCATCGAGCTGACCATCGAGCGGCGCCAGATCTTTTAATTCTTTTGCCCCGCGCGGCAGCCAATCCTTAAAGCTCTGAGCCCCGCGCGCTTCTTCGATCTTTTGTAAAAATCTCTCACGCGAAATAAATTCGCTGTCGAAAACCAGATCCTCGACGGTGAAAAATAAAGCGGCGAGAGCGGCGAGCCATAAAAGCAGGTGAACCGCGCGAATTTTTTTTTGCCCGAGCCGCATCCGCCAGCTTTGCAGAGCCAGCGCGGTGAGCGGGCAAATCATCACCGAAGTAACGCACAGCCAGCGGTAGGGAAATTGAACATCTTTTAGTTTGGGAATGATCGCCCAGAGCGGGCGGCTCAGATCGGTCATCATCAAAAGCGAACCGAAAACCATTATCAAAGCCGCCCATAACCGGCGTTTGACTTTTTCTTCGCCGTCCGTGAAATTTTTGGCGAGTTGCGCTTCAAAAGGCTTTTTGCCGAAAATCTGCCGCCAGATAATGATTGACGGGAGAAAGATCCCGATCGTCAGCGCGGCGACGAAGCTGCCATACCAGGTATTCAGATTAGCGGGCGAAAAAGGCGAAAAGATGAAGTTGTTGCGGTAATCGTAATAAGCCGAACTGACTTTTTCGCCCGCCTCGATCCAGCCGAGTTCGCTGATCATTTTGACCCAGAACCAGGAGCTCGAGAGCAAGCCGAGCGCGATCGCCAAAGCGCAAAAGAACAAGGCTTTTTTATAGTTTTTCCAATCCGTCAGGAGCAGCGCAAAAACACCCAAACCGAACGAACCGATGACGGTCGTCGGCACGTGCGTCGTGACGATCAAAGAATAAACGGCGGCTAACCCGCCGATATCAAAAAGCGTGGCGGAAAGATCTCGGGTTTGCCGCGTCGTTAATTTTTCGACGAACAAAAAGGCAAAGGGCAGCAACGCGGTCGCGGCAAATTCGGCGAGCAGCGAGGCTTGGTAAAATTGCGTCAGGTGATACGGGACGATCGTAAAAAGAAAAGCGGCGCCAAGCGCGGTCTGATTTGAAAACGACTGCCGCGTCCAAAAATAAACGCCGAGCGCCCCGCAAACGGAAAATAACGTAAAAGTAGCGAGCGCCGCCAAATACCAATCGCCGGTCAAAAAGCGAAAAAGGCAGAGCAGGTAATACAAAAACGGCGGGTAAAATCTGAAGCGCGCGTCGCCGAATCCGAAATTCGATTCGGCTAACCAACCGGGCAAAAAATTACCCTGACCGATTTCGTCATAAAACGGCAGGACAAAGCGAAAATGATT
>CADEFG010000080.1 GCA_902826505.1 uncultured Acidobacteriota bacterium | reverse complement strand
TCGGAAATTGTTCCTGTAAAGGTTTGATTTCGGCGCCGGCTTTTTTCTTGTCGCAGCGCGCCATGTAGATCATGACGGTCAGAACCCGCGCTTCGGTGACGTTCGGATCGTAGAAAAATGCTTTGGTAAACGCGCTTTCTGCCAGAGTATAATCTTCGGGTTCGCCCAAACCTTTGAGAAAACGATTCGCGTAACAGGCGCCTAAGCCGGAATAGGCGAGCGCAAAATGCGGGTCGAGATCGATCGCGTGTTTGAAATTACGGATTGCCGCTTCACAATCTTCGTTGGAAACCGTGCGGAAAATAAAACGTCCGAAATTGTCGCGCCCGCGCAAATATTCTTCCCACGCTTCGGCGTTGTCGGTCGGTCGGCGACCGAGTTTTTCCTGTTCATTCTCGGAGAGTTCGAGCCGCAAACCGTCGAGGATTCGCTGTCCGATCATATCCTGAAGCGCCAGAATGTCGCCGCCTTCCGCATCGATCCGGTCGCTCCAGAGTATTTCACCCGACATCACGTCCAAAAGCTGCGCCGTGACGCGCATTTTATCGCCCGAACGGATAAATCCTGCCGATAAAACGGCGTGAACGCGCAATTCCTGTCCGGCTTCACGCGGATCAACTTCCAAACCTTGATATTTGGCGATCACCGAACTCGGACGCACGACCAGCGATTTAAGCTGGGCAAGTTCCGTAATGACCGCGTCGGCTAAAGCGAATTCATAAAAATTCGATTTTTGATCCTGATTAAGATTCTTAAACGGCAAAATCGCAATGCTTTTCTTTTCGTGTCCGGTCGCGGTCAGCGTCAATTCGGGAGCGTACGAACTGGAAATCGGCGGATTGGAAGACGAAGACGTTCTGCCGGTCGAATTTTCCGAACCGGTTTTTCCGGTGATCCAGTTCCAGGCGCGTTTGACGACGTTATTGTCGGCGTGGCGCGGCGCATAAATATCATTTTGTAAAACGGGCATACCTGAAATATCTTGAAGGACGGCGCGAATGTCGTCGCGCATCGTCGAAATTTTTTGATAACGGTCTTTTGGTTGCTTGGCTAACGCCTTGTCAATAATTTGCTGAAGCTGCGGCGGAAGCGGTTCGGTCGTGCGCATCTGTGCGAGCGGTTTCGGCGTCCCGTGCAAAACCTGATGGCGCACGTCGATCACCGTTTTTCCTTGAAAAGCCCAGATTCCGGTGAGCATTTCATAAAGCAGAACGCCGGTCGAGAAAATATCGGCGCGATGGTCGGCACGTTCGCCTTTAGCTTGTTCGGGCGCGGCGTAAGTTGCTGTTCCGTACGGAATTCCGACTTCGGTCAGTTCGGCACGGTCAATACCGCGCGGAAAATCGTCCGGTTCGTCCTGCAAAAGTTTTGCCAAGCCGAAATCAAGGACTTTGACTTGTCCTTCGCTCGTCACCATTATATTTCCCGCTTTTATATCGCGGTGAATAATGCCGCGCGAATGCGTGTAAGCCAGTGCGTCACAAGTATAAACGGCGATCGAAAGCGCGCTTTTCAGTTCAAGCGGACGCCCGGCGACCAATTGGCGGACGTCTTTGCCTTCGATATACTGCATCGCAATATAATAAATTCCGTTGGCTTCATGAAAATCGTAGATCGTGCAGATGTTCGGATGGTCGAGCTGCGAACAAAGTTGAGCCTCGCGCTCAAAGCGTTTGAAGTTGGCGGTTTTAGCGGTAAGCTCCGGCGGCAGGACTTTTATAACGACCGTGCGGTTCAGTTTCGTGTCGAGGGCTTTGTAAACTGTTCCTTGTCCGCCTGCGCCGAGTTTTTCCTGAATTAAATATTGGTTAATCTTCGAACCAATCATAAAAATTTCGGATTTATGATTTCAGATTGCGGATTTATAAAGTTTAACCCTGAAATCATTCCGAGTAAAGTTTGATATTATAATCGAAATTTCAAAATCTGCAATCTGCGATCATAAATCCTTAATTTGTATCTCGGCTAACTGCCGATCAATCGGGAATAATCGTTCAGCCGCGCGGCGGATTTCCCCAACCCGAACCAATATATTCGCCGTTTTCGACGAGACACGGGACAACCAGATCGCCGCCCGAATATTCCAACATTTCCTTTTGTCTCAGCTTATCGTTCTGAGCATCGTATTCGATGAAATCGATACGGTTTTCGTTGTAATAATCGCGCGCCTTCTGGCAATAAGGACAGCCCGGCTTAACATACATTACTAATGCCATTTTTTTCTCCACGGATAAATCTTATCGCTCAAATATTTGGGCAGCAAATCAAAAGTTTAGAAACATTTACCGCTCACTGAAATTTTATCAAAATCTGCATTTAAAGAAAAAAAATACGGCTGTCAAGGCTGACAACCGTGTCAAAAATAGAAACCTCTGAATTTCTATTTGAAAACGGACTTTTGCAAAAGCTTCCGGCAAACGTCCAAATTTATTGCTGTAAAACTTTACTTTTGGCGACGAAATAACTTCTCAGCGCCGAACCGACCGGGCGGAAAATCCTTCGCCAAATGCCCGTTTGGTTATTTTTACTGCCGAAAACCGCCTCCGGTTCGTAAAAATTTTCGAAATAATCAACTGCCGCGACCCGAAAACCGACATCGCGTTTGAGTCGTTCGCTGACATACCATTTGTGGTTAATAATCCTTTCCCACAAATATTTCGCTTCCTTTTTCTCAAAATCTTTTTCTAAATATTGTTTGAGAAAGAACTGTTCGCGGGTCGGCAAATTTTTCAAAACTTCATCGACCACATAATCCAATTGATAAAAAATCATATATATAAAAGCCTCCTTGTCGAATAAAAATATAATTGACAAATATAAATATCGCCTTCCAAGCATCGAAGACTATAATTAAGTATAATCATTCTGTTTTAATGATTACCAACTCTTATTTTTCATTGCTGTGATGAATCCGGTTAATGATTGTAAACTGTTAAAAGAATGGAACTTTGGCAACTCAGAACTTTTACCGCAATCGCTGAAACTTTGAATTTTACAAAGGCTTCGGAAAAACTCCATCTGACGCAATCAGCGGTCAGCCACCAAATGAAGGCGCTCGAAGAAGAACTCGGCGTGCCGCTTTTTATCCGCGCCAAAAGCGGCGTGATTTTGACCGATGCGGGGCGTATTGCGCTCGAATATGCCGTGCGGATTTTGAACGAAGCCGAAGAAATGCGCGGGAAAGTTGCCGGGCGCGAAAAGGCTTTGGCGGGACGTGTTCGCGTGGCGGCGGCAACCCAGGCGCTGGTTTATCTTTTCGCGCCGCTTTTTGAAGAATTTATGGACGCGTTCGAGCTGGTCGAGCTGGTTTTCCGGACAACGGTTTCGACCGAACAAACCGTTGATGACATCCTCGAAGGCGTCGCCGATGTCGGTTTCGCGTCGTTCGCGGTTTACTCGCCGGTTTTGCAGGTCGTCGAATTATTCGATGACGAACTCGTACTGGTCGCCTCGAAAAAGCACCGGTTCGCCAAAGAAACCGAAATTTCGATCAAAGATCTCGAAAAGGAACGCTGGATTTTGTTCGAGCGCGGCGCGTCGATCCGGCGGGCGACGGACGATTTTTTCAAAAAAGTCAAAGTCGAACCGGAAATGGCGCTCGAATCGAACGACACATATTTTATCAAATTGATGATCGAACACGGTTTAGGCGTTTCGCTGATGCCTTCGTGGACGGTTCGCGAAGAAACAAAAAACGGCAAGCTCGCGCAGATTCGGATCAAAGGTCACCAGCTTAAACGCTCGGTCGCGATGGTTTCGCTCAAGGGCGCGCAGTCGGCGCCGATTCGCGCCTTTATCGAATTTATGCTCGCACAGAAAGAAAAATTACAATCTTCGGCGTTGGACTAAAGCGGCGCGAAAAGCGAAAATACCAGCGATGAATTTAGACGACTACAAAGACATTTTCGAGCCTTTCGAAAAGCTCGTCGAGATCGAAATTTGCGGCACGCGGCGTGAAGTTCCCGAAAATAATTCGCTGCTCCGCTGTTTTCAGTTTCTTTCGATCGAGACGATTTCCTACGGCGATTTTTGTTGGAATGGCGATTGTTTGAACTGCCAGGTTTGGATAAAAAACGGCGAAAAGGAAAAATCCGCGCTTTCCTGCCGGACAAAAGTTGAAGAAGGCATGAAGATTATTCGCCTGAATCACGAAATCAAGCTCTAAAATCTTGACTTTGACTGCTTTTGTCTGGTATAACAACAAAGTTCAATTCCTAAAATTCAATAGATTTTTCAAAATATTAAAATGAGAAAAGCGGCTTTGCTTGTCGAAATGCTGTTTGTTTTGGCAGTTTTGTATTTAAACGGAATAACCCCTGTGAACGCCCAGATAACTGAAACCTCTTTGCGCGGAACAGTTTCCGACACGACAGGAAATGTTATTGTCGCGTCGGCAGTTGTTGCTCAAAATGAGGCAACCGCACAGGTTTTAACGACAACGACGAACGAAAACGGCGAGTTCGTTTTTCCGAGTCTGCCGTCGGGAAGTTACACGATTTTTGTTCGCGTGCCGGGTTTTAAGACCTTTGAGCAGAAAAGTCTGAAGCTCAATGTCGGGCAAACGTCGGATTTGACGATCAAGCTCGAAATCGGCGAAGTTTCGGCGACGATTCAGGTCGAAGGCAACGAAAATCTCTCGCAGGTTTCAACCGAAGCGCGGGTTTCCGACACTTTTACGCGCCAGTCAATCACCGAACTGCCGATTCCGCAGCGCGATGTTTTTGCGCTTTCGAAATTGAGCGCGGGCGCCACGGCGATCGCCGGCGCGGCAAATTCGACCAAACTGACGAATTCGCCGGTCGTGACGGTCAACGGCAACCGGTATCGCGGAAATAATTACGTGCTCGACGGCGCGCTCAACGTCAACGCCAACAACACGGGCGAACCGGCGATCGTGCCGTCGGTTGAAGTGATCGAAGAAGTTCAGGTGCAAACCTCGAATTTCAGCGCCGAGTTCGGACGCGGCAACGGTTCGGTCGTCAATATGCGCACCAAAAGCGGGACGAATGAATTCCGCGGGCAGGTTTGGGAATATCACCGCAACGCCGCGCTCAACGCGCGCAACTTTTTTGCCGCCGAACGCGCTCCGCAGGTTTTTAATCAATACGGCGGGAGTTTCGGCGGACCGCTCAGAAAAAAGAAAACCTTCTTTTTCGGAAGTTACGAGGGCGCGAAAAACGCGGTTGCGCGCGCCTTTTCGTTTCAGGTCGAAACGCCCGAACTCAGAAATTACGTTGCCCAAACGCGCCCGAATTCGATTGCCAACCGCTTGTTTCAAAACTACGCCGCGCCGACCCCGAATCGCGTCGGCAACGGCTATCAAAATCAAACGAATATCACGATTAATAATGTTGTCATTCCGGCGACCGGAACGACTTCGGTAAATCTGCGCGATTATATTCAATTCGACCAATATCTGGCGCGGGTCGATCATTCGTTTAATAAAGACAAGGACAAACTGACATTTCGCTGGATCGCCGAATATCAGAAAGACGAAGGCGGCACCAGCTCGGCGCCCGCGACGAACGGCAAAGCGATTCGCGGACAGCGCGGATTTTTCGACGGCGCGTTCGGCAATTTTAATTTCGGCTACACAAAACTTTTCAAAAACGCCGCCAACGATCTGCGCTTTTCGGCGGGTTTCGTCAACACCAATCGCGGCAACGACGACGCGGAAATTCCCGACATCACGATCACCGGAATCACCGCGCCGTTCGGCGATATTTTCAACAACCGGACAAAACTTCGCACCTATGAGATCCGCGATACATTTTCGCTCGTCAAAGGAAATCACACGATTCGTTTCGGCGGCGAAGGGCGGCGGATCTTCAAAGGCATCGCGATCGGTCCGGCAACGGCGGGAAATTATACGTTTACGAGTCTTTTGAGTTTTATCAACGACCAACCTTTCCGCCAGACCTTGACGGTCAATCCGACAACCGGCGAGCCGACCGGATTTCCGCGTTATTTTCGGCTCATCGAAGCCGGACTTTTCGCGCAGGACGATTGGAAAGTAAACCAGCGTTTGAACTTAAATCTCGGAATTCGCTGGGATTATCTGGGCGATGCCAAGGAAAAAGACGGTTTGCTTTCCTCGATCATTTTAGGCACGGGCAACAGTTTTCGTGAACGCATTGCCGCGGCGGCAATTGGTCGCGTCGAACGGCTTTACAAACCGGAATTGACGAATTTTTCGCCGCGCATCGGCATTGCCTTCGATCCGTTCGGCGATAATAAAACTTCGATACGGGCGGGCTTTTCGCTCGCTTTTCAGCCGCATCACGGGCAATCGATCGCCGGTGCGCGGGCGCTTCCGCCGGATGCCGTCGCAATTGTCGCGCAACCGAACACCGCCAATCCGAGCCAGGGTTTCGGTACACGAATTCTTTACGGAATTCCGGTGCCGTTTAATCCCGAATTTGCGCGCGGCTTAAATCAGTTCGGCGGGATTAATCCGCTGCCCGGACAACGTGCGCCGCGTCCGACCGGTTTTGTTGTCAATCCGACCGTTAAAACGCAATACAGCGAGAGTTTCTTTTTCAATCTTCAGCGCCAGCTCGGGGCGGGTTGGATCGCGGAAATCGGCTACAACGGCACAATCGGCGTCAATCTCGAACGAATTGACGACATCAATCGTTTTGCCGGCGATTTGCTCGACGGCGTCGAAAATCGGCTGAACCCGAATTTCGGAACCTTGCTTTTTGTGACCAACGGCGTCAATTCAAGCTATCACGGCGGCACGATTGAAATTCGCAAAGGTTTTTCGAACGGCTTTTCGCTTCAGGCAAACTATCGTTTTTCAAAATGGCTCGATACATCTTCGGACACTTCGACCGGACAATTTTCGGATAATTCCGAACCGGGCAAAGGCGCGCAGGACATTGATTGTCTGCGCTGCGAAAAAGCGCGTTCGCTGTTCGACATTCCGCATCGCTTTTCGTTTGCGGGTGTCTGGTCGCCGAACTTTTTCAAAGGTCGCAAGGATTTCGTCGGGTTTTTAGCGAAAGACTGGCAGATTTCGACTATTTTCTCGGCGCAATCGGGCAGACCGTTTTCGGTTTGGAACGGCGCGGCTTCGAGTGCCGGCGGCGATTACAATCGTGACGGCGGCGGCGGCGCGGTCGGCGGCGGATTTTATGACCGACCAAATGCGCCCGTTGGATTAAACACAAATTTCAGCCGGGCGGATTTTATCAACGGACTTTTTCCGGCGACGGCTTTTTCCGCTCCGACGCCCGGAACCAACGGAAGTTTGGGCAGAAACACGTTTCGCGGTCCAAGCTATATGACGCTCGATATTTCGCTCGGACGCCAAATCTCGTTCGGCGAAAGAAAAAAATTGATGCTCAAGGTCGAGGCTTTCAACGCGCTCAATAATGTTAATCTTTATTTGCCGAATGCCGATCTAAGTTTGCCGACAACTTTCGGCAAATCAACGCAGGCTTTTGAACCGCGCACTTTGCAGGTGAGCGCGAAATTTGTTTTTTAACGTCAGAACACCGCGGGCGGCAGCGACGTGTTGTAGAGTCAATTGTCAGAATGGGCAGATTGACAATGCTTTTGGCGAGTGAGAAGTTGCTGTCTAAACACGTCGCTGCCGCCCGCGGTGTTCCGACAAATTTAATTATGAAGATTCTGACAATTTTATTTATCACGGCGGCGTTTGCGCTAAATATTTTCGCGCAAGGTGACTGGCGCAAGATGACGGAAGACGAGCTGAAAAAAGCGGTTCCCGAAAAAGCACCGGTCATCAAAGAGGAAATTGAAACCGAATTTCGGACGGCTTCGGGAATTTCGGACGGTAAAAGCCAGCTTTTCGGTGTTGTCATTATCACGGCAGGTTACGAGGCGGACGGAAAATACACGCATTTTTTCAAAACGGATGCGAATCTCAAAGTCGGCGATCTGCCATTGGCGAAGGGCGAATATATTTTCGGCTACCAGCGTCTCGATGCCGAAACTTTGCGCGTCACCTTTTACAAAGCCAAAGACGGCGAGTTGATCGGCGCGACGAAAGCGAAGGTCGAAAAAGGCAAAGGCGCGATCTATTCGTTTCTGATCGCGCCGCCGACCGCCAAAATAGGCAAAATTTACATCGGCAGATTTACGTTTGAATATAGTTTGGTGTAAAACGGGAATGCCGTCATCCTGACAGCAAACGCCGCTTGGAAAGCGACGTAAAACGATTTGTTTATTTGAAAGTTGAAGTTAAAAGAAGGTTTTGAGCGTTTTACAAACGCTGTGCCGTCAGGATGACGGCGTTCCAGTAAAATTATGAAAGTTTTATGGTTAGCAATATTGATTTTATCGTTCGCCGTTTCGGCTGTCGCAAATAGTCCGCTGACGGATTTGGAAAAAATGGCGCGTGAAAAGATGAAAGCCAAGCCGCGTGTCGCTTTGGCGGAAGTTAAAGAAATCAAAAACGCCGACGCGCTCGAAACGGCGAATATTCCGAATTACATCAAGGCGCTGGCGCAAAACACAAAGGCAGCGCCGCAGTTTGCCAATCTGGTGCAAACATTTCTGTTCGGCGGCAGCGTCGCGCCGGAAACAAAAATGGCGATGGGTTTGCGGATTGCGCAGATTTACGGCAGCGGCTATCTTTACGCGCAAACGAATCGTTGGCTGCGCTCGACCGACAAAGGACAGGCTTTGCTGAAAAGTTGGGAAGATAAAAAGTCTTTCTCGGAAGCCGAAAAGCTCGCGCTCGATTACGCCGAAAAACTGACCAACGATATTCACGGCGTCTCGGACGAAGATTTTGCAAAAACGCGCGGATTTTACAACGATTCGCAAGTCATCGAATTGACGATGACGGTTTGTTTTTTCAATCATTTCGTGCGTTTTGTCGAAGCGACGAATTTGCCCGTCGAAGATTGGGTTTTAAATGACAAATCACCGAAAATGGCGGCTTCGATCAACAAAACCGTCGCGCCGGTCGCTCGCGTCGCGCTCGTTTCCGATGTCGAAATGACGCAATCGCAAACGATTTTGGAAAACGCGAAACAGCCGCAAACGCCGCAGCAAGGTTTGGGTTTGGGAATTGCCAATTCGCAGCGCGCATTTTTGCGGGTTCCGGCGCTCGGGCAAGCGTGGCGCGAATTCGGTTTTCAAAATCGTTCGAGCTGGACGATCGACCGCAATATTCAATTGCAGATCTCGTTCGCCGTTTCGATGGCAAACGGCTGCCGTTACTGCACGCTTCACCAAGTTAAAGGTTTGCGCGGTCTTGGCGTTGAGCCGAAAAAATTGCTGGCGATGAAAAAGGACGATTCCGCGCTGACGCCGCGTGAATTAACGGCGGTCGAATTTGCGCGAAAATTGACGGAAAAGCCCGCTTCGGTGACGGACGCGGATTTCGAAAAACTGAAAAAAGAATTTGGCGAACAAGGCGCGGTCGAGGTTGTTCTGCAAACCGGCGCGTTTGCCTTTATGAACCGTTTTACCGATGGTTTGCGGCTGCCCTCGGAAGACGAAGCCGTTAAAACCTATCAGGAAGTTTACGGCGACGGAACTTATAAATCGGATTGGAAACTTCAAAAATAAGTTAATAATGGAAAATGAATAACGGATAATGGATAATTGAAATCTTTTCTTAATTATCCATTATCCGTTATTCATTTTCCGTTGATTTAGTATTTCGGAATTTTCGGGTCAACGTCGTTTGACCACGCCGTGATTCCGCCGCGCAGGTTTTTCATCTCGCCTTGAAAACCGGCTCTTTGCAAGGCTTGGATCGCCATCGCGCTGCGTCCGCCGGCTTTGCATTGAAGAATGGTTTCACGGTTCGGATCGATTTCGTCCATCCGGTTGATGATTTCGCCGAGCGGAATAAGTTTCGCGCCTTCGATCTTGGCGAAGGCGAATTCGTCGGGCTGGCGCACATCGATCAGTTGAAAATCTTCGCCGGCGTCCATTTTGGCTTTGAGTTCGGTTGCGGTAATTTCCTGCATAGTTTTCTTAAAAATTCGTTTCCTTATCTTTAAGTTTTAGCCGATTACGGCAGATTTTTCAACTATTGAAGGTGCGATGATTGATGTCTGCCGATCACAAAAACAAAGAGCATCGCCAAAAAGACAAAAACCGTCAGCAAACTGCCGAAAAAAAACAGGAGATTGGCTGAAACTGTTTGACCGACCGATTGTTGAAAGGAAAAAACGGGTTGAAAATTCCGGTTGGCATTTTTGTCATCTGCAAATGTTTCGAGCGAAACCGGCATCAAAAGCCGGTAACCGATCTTTGGGATCGTCTGGATAAACTGCGGATTTTGCGGATTATTTGAAAAACGGCAAACGCGTCAATGCCAACGATAATTCGACCAATCCGAATTCGGCAAATGCGCTGGACAGTTTGGCAGAAGCTTATTTATTGAGCGGCAACAAAGCGGAGGCGATAAAAAATTATGAAAAAGCGGTCAAAATAAATCCGAATTTTCAATCTTCGATCGAGGCTTTGAGAAAATTAAAAAACTGATCCGGCGAAAATTTTACGGCGGATTTTATTTCGGTTCTTTCATCAGCTAAACTTTTTAACTGATGAAAGAAACCTGGGACACGCGCTACGCGGGCGGCAAATATTCTTCCGCCGAGCCGCATAAACTTTTGATCGCTTTGAACGGAAAATTAAAAGCCGGAAACGCTTTGGATCTCGCTTGCGGCGCGGGTCGTCACGCTCTTTTTCTGGCAGAAATGGGCTGGCGCGTGACGGCGGTTGATAATTCTGCGGTCGGCATCGAAATCGCCAAAAAACGCGCTGACGAAAAAGGCTTGACGATCGATTTTCGCGTCGCCGATCTGGAAACGGGCGAATTCAAGATCGAAGAAAACGCGTTTGATCTGGTGTGCGATTTTTATTATCTTGAGCGCGATTTGTTCGCCGCAATGAAAAAAGGCTTGAAAGCGGGCGGCATCATTATTTCGACGATCCATATTTACGGCGCGGGCGAAGACGCGGGTAGATTTCTCTTAAAAGAAGGCGAATTAAAAGCGTTTTTCGACGATTTTGAAATTCTCCATTATCACGAAACTTCCTCGACCGATGCGGATGCGGGCGAACATCACCGGCGAACGGCGGAGATTATCGCGCAGAAAAAATCAGTATAGTGAGCGGTAGCGAGCACCTTTGCAGACAATGAAGATATTTCTTAACAAGACTGCTCGCTACCGCTCACTATACTGATTTTTCTCATTCTGTCCTCAAAATCCAACTGTTCGTAACAAATTGAAACTTTTTTTGGCAGAAATCGAATAAGATAAAACAAGTTATCCGCAAAAATACCAAAGAGGTTAAGCTTATGAAAATTCATTTAAAGAAAGTCTTTTTAGGCTTTGTTTTACTGGCGATGATTGCGTCTGTTGGTTCAGCCGCGAAGGCGCAGACAAAGTCTTTGAATGTTCCCGTAACATATTACAAATTGCCGAACGGTTTGCGCGTCGTTTTGTCGCCCGAAAAATCGGCACCGCTCGTCACGGTCGCGGTTTATTACAACATCGGTTTTCGCATCGAACCGCGCGACCGCACTGGTTTTGCACATCTTTTTGAGCATTTGATGTTTCAAGGCTCAAAAAATATGGGCAAGCTCGAATATATCAAATTGGTCGAATCGAACGGCGGTGTACTAAATGGTTC
>CADEFG010000079.1 GCA_902826505.1 uncultured Acidobacteriota bacterium | reverse complement strand
TCATCGAATCGCAAACAAAGTTTCTAACTGAAGGTTTGACAAAAGAAGAAGCCGCTTACGAAGCGTTTTTGGAGGCAACGGTCTAATGGGAAAAGCGACCGGTTTTATTGAATTTTCGCGCAGTTTACCGATTTTGCAGGCGCCCGAACAGCGAATCAAAAATTGGAACGAATTTCACACGCCGTTGCCCGAAAGCGAACTCAAAAAACAGGGCGCACGGTGTATGAATTGCGGAATTCCGTTTTGTCATACGGGCGCGACATTTGAAGGCGCCAACGTCGGTTGTCCGCTCGGCAATCTGATTCCCGAATGGAATGATCTGGTCTATCGCGGAAAATGGTTTGAAGCTTATAAATCTTTAGCGGCGACCAATAACTTTCCGGAATTTACCGGCAGAGTTTGTCCCGCACCTTGCGAAAGCTCTTGTGTTCTCGGGATCAATGAAGAACCGGTGATGATCAAGGAGATCGAAGTCTCGATTATTGACAGAGCGTTCGCCGAAGGCTGGATCGCGCCTTCTCCGCCGAAACACCGGACTAACAAAAAGGTCGCCGTGATCGGTTCCGGTCCGGCAGGTCTGGCGTGTGCCGACGAACTCAATAAATTCGGTCACAGCGTCACGGTTTTTGAGCGCGATGACCGCATCGGCGGGCTTTTGATGTATGGCATTCCGAATATGAAGCTCGACAAAAATCTGGTCAAAAGGCGCGTCAATTTGATGCGCGATGAAGGTGTCGAATTTCGGACTAACGTTCGGGTCGGCGAAGATCTGGCGGCGGAAGAACTCAAACGCGATTTTGACGCGATCGTGCTCGCTTGCGGCGCTACCCAGCCAAGGGATTTGCCGGTTGAAGGCAGAAACTTGCGCGGCATTCATTTCGCCATGGAATTTTTACTGAAAAATACAAAAAGTCTGCTCGATTCCGCGCATTCCGACCGTGAATTTATTGATGTGAAAGACCGCAACGTGATCGTGATCGGCGGCGGCGACACGGGCACCGATTGCATCGCCACCTCGATCAGACACGGGTGCCGGAGTCTCACACAATTTGAAATTATGCCGCAGCCGGTTGAAAAAGTTTTCACGCACGAAAGCTGGTTAAGCCGCGCACGCACCTTTCAGGTTGATTACGGACAGGAAGAAGCCAACGCCATCTTTGGCGGAGACCCGCGTGAATACTGCGTTTTGACCAAAAAGTTTGTCGGTGATGACAAGGGCGATCTGCAAGGCTTGGAAACCGTCGAAGTTGAATGGAAAGATGGGAAACTTTCTCAGATCGAAGGCACCGAAAAATTCTGGGAAGCCGAAAAAGTGTTCCTCGCGATGGGTTTTACCGGCGTTGAAAAAGCAAAATTCTTTGAAGATCTGGGCGTATCGCTGACCCCGAAAGGAACGATTTCGGTCAAAGAGAACAAACAAACCTCGGTCGAAAATATTTTCGCGGCGGGCGATTGCGAGCGTGGTCAATCGCTCATTGTCTGGGCGATCGCCGATGGTCGCCAAGCCGCGCTGGGCGTTGATAAATATCTACACCCGGTTCTGCAGAATTAATGGCTTATCTCAAAATATCTTTTGAAAGGTGGGAGACTTTCAGGAACATTACGAATCAGCCAGTATCGAATAAACATCGCGCCGCGCCTGATTGACGATCTCGTTGATTCGCTTGACCGTTTCTTCATCGCTGTCACGGACACCGTCCATCACTGCCGACCCAAGTTTGACCAAAGATTTTCTCAATTCAAAGGCTTGCGTCATTTTCGGCGATGCTTCAAACGTCGACGTTCCGCGTTCTTCGAGAAATTTAAGTCCTTCCTCGGTGATCGTATAAACCTTCTTGCCCTCGATTTGTTCGCTCGTCAGATAACCGCCTTCTTCGAGCATTTGGAGGGTCGGATAAACCGAACCCGGACTCGGACGATAACCGCCGCTTTGCTTTTCGAGCTCGCTGATTATTTCGTAGCCGTGCCTTGGAGTTTCTTTCAAGATCTCCAATAAATGGAACTTTATATCACCGCGCCTCATTCGCATAAATTCACCTTTGAACCCCGGACCACATCCACGTCCAAATTTAAAACCATGTCTTCCGAACATATATTTTTACCTCATCCTACTTAAAAATTCAATGAAACAATCATTTCATTGTGATAGTTTTATTTGTATCACGATATATCGGAATAGGTCAAGTAAAAGTTTTATGCTTAAATGTCCAACTTTAAAAATATAGTTTAATAGGTATTGAATTTGATCTTAGTTTCTTAATACCTCGATCAAAAGGTCAATATCTTCCTTTTTGACGCAAAGCGGCGGCAGAAGGCGTAGAATGTTTGGGTGGCTCGAAGTTCCGGTGATGATCTTATTCTCTAATAACTTCGCGTGAAACGGTTTGCAGTTTTCGGCAAATTCGATGCCGAGCAGTCCGCCTTTACCGTGAAGGGCGACGACTTCTTCGATTTCTTTTAGCCTTTCGCGCAGATAACTTTCGATTTCCGAAATATTTTCGCGCATCCGGTCATCTTCGATCGCTTCGAGCGTTGCAAGCGTCGCCGCCATCGCGAGCATTCCGCCGCCGAAGGTCGTGCCGAGATCATTGGTTTTGATATTTGCGGAAACTTTATCATTAACCAGGCAAGCACCGACCGGAACACCGCTGCCGAGAGATTTAGCGAGCGAAATAATATCGGGTTCGACTCCGTCGGCGAGCGGACTGCCGCCGAAAAACCAGTTTCCGGTGCGTCCGACGCCGGTTTGCACTTCGTCGAAAATCAGAATAATTCCGAGCTCGTCGCAGATTTCGCGCAATTCGCGGAAAAATTGCGGACTTGCCTCCGTGACGCCCGCCATCGATTGGATCGGTTCGAGCATGATCGCGGCGGTTTCACGGTCGGCAACGGCGCGCACCGATTCGATGTTTCCGAAATCTGCGGCAATGTGTCCGGGAACGTTCGGTTTGCCGATCTCGCGGTATTTTCCGAGAAATGTTGCCGAGATCGAGTCAGCCGTACGCCCGTGAAAACCGCCCGTAAACGTGATGACCTTTTCGCGCCCGGTCGCAAAACGCGCCATCCGCATCGCGTTTTCATTTGCTTCGGTTCCCGAATTACAAAAGAAGGCTTTCGTTAACGAGTCGGGCGCGATCTGTACCAATTTTTCGGCGGCGCGGGCGCGGATTTCCGAATAAACGAGATTCGAATAAAACAAAACCTTTGCGGCTTGCTCCTGAATTGCTTTGACAACGTGCGGATGCGCGTGTCCGGTCGCACAAACCGCGTGTCCTCCGTAAAGATCGAGATATTTCTCGCCGTCGCTCGTTTCCACCCAACAGCCTTGCCCGCGCGCGACCGCGATATTCATTTTCGCGTAAGTCGCGACTTGAAATTGTTCTTCTAATTGTTCAATTTGATTAAAATTCATTTTTTTGACAACGGATTTCGCAGATTCCACCGAAAAATAAGCAAAAATCTGTGCAATCCGTGAAATTCGTTGTTAGATTTTCCTTTCAAAAACCCAATCGGTCTGCGGATCGCTGCCGAGCTGGAAAACGTGTTCGCCGCATTTTTCAAATCCGAATTTACGATAAAAATCTTGCGCCCGGAAGTTAAATTCCCAAACGCCGAGCCAGAAAAAATCGTGTCCGTTTTCTGCGGCAAACTCTAAGCTTTTCAGCATTAAAGCCTTGCCGATGCCTTTGCCGATATATTCTTTGAGCGAATAAAGTCGGCAGAGTTCGAGCGGTTTATCGCCCGATACGCAATCTTCGCGCGAATTTTGTTTGAGCTTCGTGTAACCGACCATTTGACCTTCGATCTCGGCGACAAAATAAATCGCGTCCGGGTCGGCAAGATCATTGGAAATCGCTTCGAGTGAAAAAGCTTCGTCCATATAGCTTTTCATATCTTCGGGCGCGTTTTTCGGATGATCGGCAAATGCCTCGTAAAAGCTTTTCCAGCCGATCTTTGACAGCGTTTCGGCATCGGCGGCGGTTGCCCGTCTGATTTCAACTGTTTCGTTCATAAACTAGTTGGTAAAACCGAGCGTCTCGTTATAATTCAGAACGGCGTCCGCATTATTTTGCAAAGCAGTTTGGAATTTCGCATTGAATTCCTCGTCCAAATCCTGAAAATTTAGCAAAACTTTCGCCTCGTTAAAAAGACCTTGCGCTTCGTTTTCGGTTGCCGGTCGACGCACCGAAACCGCTTCGTCGATCAAAGCGATGAGCGATGAAATTTTGCGAAGCCACGCAAAATGCGCGTCGTCGATGACCAGCTGGAAATATTGATTTTTGCTTTTGATCGTGCCGTATTTGGCTTCGTATTCAATCTTTGAAGCATCGAGCAGAGTTTTGTGCAATCGCAGCATCGCTCTACTCAGATTTTTCAAAAGCTCACGCGTTTCATCGGTCATTTGATCTTGACCGTTTTCAAATTCTGTACTCATATTTTTAATAAATTTGTCACAGAGAACGCAGAGATTACCGGGTTCACTGTGATTTTTTTATATTATAGCGAAAAAAATCCTCGCTGTGTTCTCTGTGTTCTCGGTGGCTAATTTATTTATGGATTCGTGCCGACCAACATCAAACCGGTCGTTTCTTCGAGCCCGCACATCAGGTTCATATTCTGGACGGCTTGTCCTGCGGCGCCTTTGACGAGATTATCGAGCGCCGAGAAAACGGCGATCTGTTTGCCGTTCGAATGCGCGGCAAGGTCGCAGAAGTTCGTCGTTTTGACCCAGTTAATGTCGGGCGAACCTTCGACCACGCGCACGAAAAACGCGTCTTTGTAAAAATCCTTGAAAATATTCTGTGCGTCTTCGTTCGTTAAATTGACCGTCGTTTCCATATAACAAGACGCGAAAATTCCGCGCGAGACGGGCAAGCTGTGCGTCATAAAAACAAAATCGCTCGTAAATTCGCCGACCTCTTTAAGATGCTGTTCGATCTCGGGAACGTGCTGGTGCGTGAAGGGTTTGTAGGCGTAAAACGAATTCATCCGCTGCGGATGATGCGTGTTCGCCGCCGCTTTCGCGCCCGAACCCGACGAGCCGGTTTTCGCGTCAACGATGATTTTTCCCGTCAGCAAGCCGCTTTTAACCATCGGTGCGAGCGCGAGCAATGTCGCCGTCGCAAAACAACCCGGATTGGCGATGTAATTCGCCGCTTTGACCAGTTCGCAGTTCGTTTCGGTCAAACCGTAAACGAATTGTTTCTGCAAATCGAGCGCGGTATGTTCAAGTTTATAAAACTCTTTGAAAATATCCGCGTCATTGATCCGAAAATCGCCCGACAGATCAATGGCTTTGACGTTTGCGGGCAATTGCGGAATCAAATTCAGCGCCTGTCCGTGCGGAAGCGCAAAGAATGCAACATCCGTATCGAGCGTTGATAAATCATCGGGCGCAACTGAAAATCGCAGATCGGTCAAGCCAAATAGATTCTTATGAACTTCGCCGACCGCTTTGCCCGCGTGTTCGTTCGCCGTGACAAGAACGATTTCCGCATTCGGGTGAAACAGCAAAATCCGTAAAAGCTCGCTGCCGCCGTAGCCCGAACCGCCGAAGATTGTGATTTTTAATTTTTCGTTCATCTGATTTCAACTAAAACTTTCAATTTATTGTGGATTTTGGATTGAAAAAATCACAAAATTTTGAGGCTGTTATTGGAAATTTATCAATAAACTGACCGTTTGCATAAACCGCGAAGCATTCTCCGCGTTGGACCTCGATGTGAATATGCTTTTCCTCGTAATTCTCATGCCAAAACTTCCATACTCCATATTCAAAAGGCTTTTCCCCGAAATTGGTAATTTGAGAAATTACGACATTCGGACAAATTGTTTTGAGTTCATCAATTAATTTGACGATTTCACTTTGCATTTCCAAAGTTATTTATTCTTAAACTCGATCAAATCCCACAGATTGCCGTAAAGATCGGCGAAGACGGCGACCGTTCCGTAATCTTCCTTTTTTGGTTCGCGGACGAATTTGATGCCTTTTGACAAATAATCCGTGTAATCCCGCCAAAAATCGTCGGTTCGCAAAAATAAAAAGACGCGCCCGCCGGTTTGATTGCCGATTCTCGATTGTTGTTCGTCGCCGACGCCTTTTGCCAGTAATAATTGGCAGCCGTCGGAACCTTTCGGCGCGACCAGCACCCAGCGTTTTGTTGCCGACTGCGGCGTATCCTCGATCAGTTCGAAGCCTAAAGTTTCAGTGTAAAACCTGATCGCTTCGTCATAATCGGCGACGACCAATGCCAGATGCGCGATGCTTTGTTTCATAGTTTCGTTATTGGTGACCGGATTATTTAAAGCCGGATTATGCAAAATTCACGTAATTTTATGCAAAATTTGTGTTGCGCACCGCGTTTTTTATCTTCAGTACGGCAATCCGTTGCTTAATTTATGCGAACCGCAGGAAAAATTTGGCGATCCGCCAGAAAGGTTTTAAGAAACTCAAACCGCGTAGCGCGACCGCCAAGACAAGTTTTGCGCTCCGCAAAACAAATTACGCGTCCGGCAAACCAAATTATGCAACACTCAAGACAGGTTTTGCATATTATTTTTCAAATATTGCGAATTCCGAAACGAAATTTGGCAAACTTCAATAAAAATTTACTTACGCCGCCCGTAGTATTTCAAGTTTGGTTTTCGAAAAATTGCTTTTTATCAGATCGAAAAGCCGCGCGCCGTCGCGGCGGGCGTTTCCGGCGGCGAGCTTGTATGTTTGTTCGACAAAATCTTCGCCCATTTTCGAATCCGTCACCGATCCGGCGACGACGTCAATTTCGATCCCGAGATTTTTCAGCACGGCAATTCCGCCGATCACACCGACGTAATCGCCCGCACAAAAGACAAATGACGAGATCGCCGCTTTGATCTCGGCGTCCTTTAAGACCGAATCGACCGCATAGCCGCCGACAATTCCGTCGCCGAGTTCGACAACGATCAGATCGGGTTCGAACGAATTCAGATGATTTAAAATAGCTTTCGCGACAGGCGACAGATCGCCGTAATCGACGGTCGATGGCAAACCGCAATCAAGAAAGCTCGCCGTTTGAAACGCGCCGCTGTCCTGCATATTCAATGTATCGCGCAAACAGGCAACGCCCGACATTTTCGCGCCGGCAACCTTCAAACCGGCGTGCGCCGCTTGTTTGATGATTTCCGTCGCCGCAACCGTCTTGCCCGAATTCATACAAGTTCCCGCAACCACGACGATCGGCGCGGATTTTTTCAAAAAATTCGTCGGCTCTAAAGCATTATCGGCAATATTTAAGATATTTGGTTTTTGGTCATTGGTTTTTGGTTTTTGGTTTTCGTCAAATCCAAAATCTGCAATCTCAAATCCCAAATCGCTAACGGCGATGCCGAGAACTTCGACCTCGATCGCGTCGGAAAGCGATGAATGATGACCTTTGCAGATGCCGATGACGCCGCCCATATTTAACAGATGAAGTTTGTCGCCGGTTTTAATTGAATCGGGAACATCGCCGACAAAACCTTTCAGCGCGCGGCGTTTACCCAAGACACCGAGTAAAACATCGTTGCGATTGATCTTCGCCAAACGTCCGTTCGGAAGTTCGAGATTGCCGTAAGTCACCGATTCGCTCAAAGCGCGGACGACAACGACATCGCCCGCTTTCGGCGCGTTGTTTTCATCGGTCACGCGAATCGTTTTCGTCAAATTGAGCGGCGATGTTGCCGAACCGATTTTGTCTGCTTCTAAAATCTTCATCATAATAAAACCTCCGAAAAATTAAAACGGCTCGTAGCAATCGTATGTCCGATGCCGGAAAATCTTGCCGTCTCTAAATTCGACGACCGCACAAATATAGGCTTTCAATTCCTGACCTGCTTTCAAATTTCTGATGTCGATCGACATCCTGCCCGTCCAAATCTTTTCAAAAACTAATTTTCCCTCGCCTTCGATATAATTCACGATTTTGTACTGTTGTTCGGCAAGTATCGTCTTTGCCTTTTTCACCCCTTCCAAACACGCCGCCAGATTGCGGATCTGCCCGGTCTTGTTCAGCAAATTGGGCAGCTCAAGAAACTCGACCTCCGGGTGAATAAACTCCTTGTAGTCTTCCGCATTATCGGAAAGACTCTCCAAAAGTTTCAAGAAACAAAGATATACCCGCAAATTTGCCGAAACTTTATCCAAATCAATCATTAAAGGTTCGCTGGTTTTCATATTCTTTGAATTCCCCCGTTCTCAATCCATTTTTCTGAGACGCAACCGCAAAGATTGCAGGCGAATAAAGCCTTCGGCGTCGAGTTGGTTATACGCGCCCGCGTCGTCTTCGAACGTGACGACTCGCTCCTTATAAAGCGAATTCGGCGATTTGCGTCCCAGGATCGTGACGTTGCCTTTATATAATTTTATGCGAACGTCGCCTGAAACCGTTTCCTGTGTTTGGTCGATCATCGAGCGCAAGATCTCGAATTCCGGCGCGAACCAGAAGCCGTAATAAACCGATTCGGCGAATTTTACGCCCAAACTGTCGCGCAAGCGCATTACTTCGCGATCCATCGTGATCGATTCCAAAGCGCGATGTGCCGTTTGCAAAATCGTCACGCCCGGAGTTTCATAAATGCCGCGCGATTTCATGCCGACGAAGCGGTTCTCGACCAGATCGACGCGGCCGATGCCGTGTTCGCCGCCGATATGATTGAGTTTGGAAAGCAGATCGACCGCGCCATACTTTTCGCCGTCGATCGCCACAGGTTCGCCCTTTTCAAATGTCAGAATCATTTCTTGCGGCTGTGCGGAAGCCTTTTCGGGCGATTTCGTGAGCAGGAAAATATCTTCGGGCGGCGCCGCCCAAGGATCTTCAAGAATGCCGCCCTCGTAGGAAATATGCATCAAATTGCGATCCATCGAATAAGGCTTTTCGGCAGTCGCCGTCACATTAATGTCATGTTTCGCGCAATAGGCGATCAGATCGGCGCGCCCTTTAAAATCCCAATGACGCCACGGCGCGATGACCTTGATGTCGGGCTGCAGCGCGTAATAGGTAAGTTCGAAACGAACCTGATCGTTGCCTTTGCCGGTCGCGCCGTGCGCGACCGCGTCGGCGCCTTCTTTCTGCGCGATCTCGATCTGTTTTCGCGCAATCACCGGACGAGCTAAGCTTGTTCCGAGCAGATAAACGCCTTCGTAAAGCGCGTTGGCTTTGACGGCAGTCCAGACGAATTCTTTGACGAATTCCTCGCGCAGATCTTCGACATAAAGTTTCGACGCGCCGGTTTTTAAGGCTTTTTCCTCCAAACCGTCGAGCTCATCGCCCTGTCCGACATCCGCGCAAAAACAGACGACTTCCGCACCGTAAGTTTCCTTGATCCACAAAAGCATCGCCGATGTGTCGAGCCCGCCCGAATAAGCTAAAACTACTTTGTTTATTTTCTTTTCCATTTTGTTTCAAGGTCATTAATTTTTGGTAACTGGTCATTGGTTTGAACAAAAACCAAAAACCAAAAACCAAAAGCCAAATTCCTATTTTTCAAATAATTCCCAAATTCTTTTCAAAACTGCCTTTTGTTCTTTCTGACCGCGAACGGCGATAAAGATCGTGTCATCGCCGGCGATCGTCCCGATCACTTCCTCGATTTGCGAAGCATCGATCCGCACCGCGCAAGCCGATGCGAGCCCGGCTTCGCATTTCGCGACCACCAGATTTTCACCGGCAATTTCGAGACTCAGAAGTCCGAATACCATTGCTTCACGCGGTTTTTGCGGGAGCGCGTAATAACCGCTGATCTTGATGATCCCGAGTTCGAGCAAATCGCGCGATACGCTCGATTGCGTGACCGAAAATCCTTTTTTCTCCAAAATCTCGGCAAGCTCTTCCTGCCGCCCGATCTGATTGGCGGTGATGAGTTTTAAGATCGTGGTTTGCCGTTGTTCTTTTTGCATATAAACCATAAGTTATGCAAAGTTTATTGCATAACTTATGCATAGACGCATAAATTAGCCAAAAAGTTGCAAAAAGTCAAACCGGATTGTCATAAAATATTTTTTAGGCGAAAATAAAATTCAACGGTTAAAAATGACAAATTCAAAAAATCTCTGGGGCGGAAGATTTACCGAAGGCGCGGATGAAACTTTTGCCGAATTTAATAATTCCTTTAGGTTTGACCGCCGTTTGTTCGGCGCGGACATCCGGGCATCGATTGCCCATTGCGACGGACTTTTTCACGCCGGCGTGCTAACCCGGCTCGAATCCGAGCGAATCAAAAACGGTTTGGTCACGCTGCTTAAGCGCGCTGACTTCGACAAAGCTTATTTTGATGAAAATGCCGAAGACGTTCATTCATTTATCGAAGGCAAATTAGTCCATCTGATCGGCGACACGGGCAGAAAGCTGCATACCGGAAGAAGCCGCAACGATCAGGTCGCGACGGCTTTCCGGCTTTGGCTGCGCGAGGATATCACCGAAATTTCCAAACTGACGCGGCTATTACAGAAGTCGCTCTTGGAGCTTTCAGAGAAAAACTCCGGTGCCGTGCTGCCCGGCTACACGCATCTGCAACGCGACCAACCGGTACTCTGGACGCATTGGTGTCTGGCTTATTTTGAAATGCTCAGCCGCGACCGAGAAAGGTTGGACGAAGTTTGGCGGCGCGTCAACGTGCTGCCGCTCGGGTCAGCGGCGCTTGCCGGGACTAGTTACGAAATCGATCGCGAAGCGGTCGCTCGCGATCTGGGTTTTGACGGCGTGACGGCAAACAGTCTCGACGGCGTCAGCGACCGGGATTTTGCGATCGAATTTGTCGGCGCCTGTACGATTTTGATGATGCATCTGTCGCGGCTGGCGGAAGATCTGATAATTTACGCGACCAACGAATTTGGATTTATCGAACTCGGCGACGCGATCTCGACCGGCTCAAGCCTGATGCCGCAAAAGAAAAATCCCGATGCGCTGGAATTGATTCGCGGCAAATCGGCGCGGGTTTTCGGGCATCACTCGGCACTTCTGACGATGATGAAAGGTTTACCGCTTGCCTACAACAAAGATATGCAAGAGGACAAAGAAGCCGTTTTTGATACGGTCGAGACGGTTTCGCTGACTTTACGCGTGACGGAAATCGTTTTACAGAACATTCGCCTAAATTCTGAAAAAATGCGGCTTGCCGCAACAAAAGGTTATCTGAACGCGACCGAATTGGCGGATTATCTCGTCGAAAAAGGCGTTCCGTTTCGGATCGCGCACGATACGGTTGGCAAGATCGTATTGTTTGCGATCTCAAAAAATAAAGAATTGAACGAACTTCAATTAGATGAGATCCGCGATTTCTCGGATAAGGTCGAAAATGATGTTTTTGAAGCGTTGAGTCTGGAAAAAACGCTGGCAAGTAAAAATCAGATCGGCGGAACCGCGCCCGAACGGGTTTTTGAAGCGTTGGAAACGGCGAAAAGAGATTTGGAAATCGAGACAAACTGATGGAAATTGCCGAAATTCTTGAACAAACCCGAAATAGCGAATTGTTGCGGCTTTTTGACATCGAGGTCGAGACCGCCGAGAAGGGTTTTGTCGTTCTGACGATGCCCGTCACACCGAAAGTTCACCAGTATATCGGCATTATGAACGGCGGCATTTCGTTGCTTTTGGCGGAAACCTCGGCTTCGCTCGGGGCGGTTATCAGCAGCGATCTGACGCGGGTCACGCCGGTCGGAATCGAGATCAACGCCAATCATTTGCGGGCAGTCAGTCGTGGGAAACTGCGAGGCGAGGCAAAAAGCATCTATCACGGAC
>CADEFG010000078.1 GCA_902826505.1 uncultured Acidobacteriota bacterium | reverse complement strand
TCCGATAAGTCCTGACATATTTTTAATGATGAAAGATGAAAGATGAATGATGAATTATCGGGATCGTATTCATCCCTCATCATTCATCTTTCATCCTTCAAGCAATTCCTCCGTCAACGGCTTTTTTTAATGCGCGCACGATCGCGCGTTTTGCCAATTCGATCTTGTAGGCGTTATGTTCGAGTGCTTTCGCGTCTTTTAACGCGGCATCGGCGGCTTTTTTGAACGTCGCGTCGTCGGCTTTGGCGTTCGCCAGGAGTTTTTCCGCGTCCATTGCGCGCCACGGTTTATGGGCGACGCCGCCGAGCGCGATCCTTGCTTGTTTGATCGTTTTGCCGTTCATCTCAAGCGCGACCGCGACCGAAACGAGCGCGAACGCATACGAGGTGCGATCGCGCACCTTCAAATAATATGAATTTTTCGCAAAGTTCGATTTCGGAATTTCGATCGCGATTATCAATTCGCCGGTTTGCAGATTGTTGTCTTTTTCCGGCGTGTTTTCCGGCAGACGGTGAAAATCTGCAAATTGAATTGTGCGTTCTTTGCCGTCTGCGCCTTTGACTTTGACCGTCGCATCGAGCGCGGCGAGGGCGACGCACATATCCGACGGATGCGTCGCGACACATTTTTCGTTCCAGCCGAGCACCGCCGAATAATTGTTCAAACCTTCGAGCGCGTCGCAGCCTGTTCCGGGTTCGCGTTTGTTGCAGCGCATCGCCGGGTCGTAAAAATAAAAACAGCGCGTGCGCTGCAAAAGATTCCCGCCGTTCGTCGCCATGTTGCGGATCTGTTGCGAAGCGCCCGCCAAAATCGCCTGACTTAAAAGCGGGTAATTTTCACGAACAAGCGGATGATTTGCCGTGTCGGAGTTTTTCGCCGTCGCGCCGATCGAAACTCCGCCATTCGCGGTTTTTTTGATTTCCCTCAGCGCGAGACGCGAAACATCGATGAGCGCCGAGGGCTTTTCGATATTTTCTTTGATCAGATCGATCAAATTCGTGCCGCCGCCGAGGAATTTACTTTTACTTTCTTTGGAAAATTGCGAAACGGCGTCGCTCGCGTCCGAGGCGCGGAGATATTTAAACTCGTTCATGATGATTTAGCCTCCGCTTTGCCGTTTTGTACTTCTTTGATCGCCTCGACAATATGCGGGTACGCGCCGCAGCGGCAGATATTTCCGCTCATTCGTTCGCGAATTTCGTCGTCGCTCAATTTCGTCGGCGGCTTTTTGGAAATATTGGTCGAAACATAACTGATCTCGCCGCGTTTGGCTTCATCCAGAAGCGCGACCGCCGAACAGATTTGACCCGGCGTGCAGTAACCGCATTGAAAACCGTCGTGCGTGATAAAGGATTCCTGCATCGGGTGCAGCTCGTCGCCTTTGCCAAGACCTTCGATCGTCGTGATGTTCAGCCCTTCGGCTTGCGCCGCCAGCGTCAGACACGACAAAACGCGTTTGCCGTCGACAATTACGGTGCACGCGCCACATTGCCCGTGATCACAGCCCTTTTTCGTGCCGGTCATTTGCAGACGTTCGCGCAAGGCGTCGAGCAAGGTCACGTTCGGTTCGATCGCGACGCTTTTTTCCGCGCCGTTGATCGTCATTTTGACGGTCATCGCGAGTTCGCTGACGGCATTATTTGTCACTGGCGCATCGCTCATATATTTCAACGCAAAAGCTTGGTCGTGCAATAAAAGCTGGGCGGCAATCGCCGCGAGAGCCGTTTTTCCCAAAAAATCACGGCGCGATTTGCCGAGCTTTGATAAATCGTCTTCGCTCAGCAACGCGGCTTCGTCTTCGGTCAATGGTTCTTGAATTTCTTCTGCGATATAAGTCGGAAAATTCTCACACATTCCTCATTTTGGCTCCTTTGAAAGTCTTTCAACCGGAATTTTCAGATTGTTTTGGAAGATTATACCTTAATTGGTGGCGTCGGCGAAAATTTATGGAAGATTAAATTTTCTTTGCGTCTTTGCTTCTCAAGCTGGAGAAAAATATTTCCCGCTTGAGAAGCAAAGACGCAAAGTTAAACTTTTATACTCTTTTTACTTTGTCGAACTCATTTGAATGCCGATCCCGCGCGGGTAAAGTCCGGGCAGGGAAATCGGCAGTTTGCCGTTCGTGTCGAGCATTCCGAAAACCGAACGCGCCGATGCCCGCTGCAAGGTCGTCATATCGCCATAGGCGACAACGTAAGTTTTAAGATCGGGAAACGCGCCCAAAATATACGGATTTCCAAAACTAACGCCGACGACCTTTTTGTTTTTTGCGAGCAGTTCGCGCAAAATATTGACGCCCGAATCGGGAAGTCCGACGCTGTTTTTCGCGCCCGAGCGAACCCGACCGTACATCGCCGCAATCACGACATCGGCTTTGTTGGCGCCTTCCCGCGCCCGTTCGATCTGTTCGGTCGAAGAATTTTCCTGCAAAACGATCGAACCGAATTTGACACCGTTTTCGCGCAAAAATCTGGTCAGCGCGACGCTCGTCATCTCGCCGTCGAAACCGTTTGAAATGCCGAGCAGGAAAACACGTTTCGATTTGTCGAGCGGGATCAGGTTTTCGTCGTTTTTGACCAAAGTCACGGCTTTGTTGGCGATTTCTTCCGCGAGCGCGTGAGTTTCCCGGTTTGAAACGATCTTATCGATCTGGTCAAGCGGCGTGATCTTTTGTTTGAAAAGTCCGAGTTCAAACTTCCAGGCGAGGATTTTTCTGACCGATTCGTTGAGACGCGCTTCGGAAATTCGACCGGATTTAACGGCTTCGCGCAAACCGCGAATCATCGCGTCCGTGTCGGCTGGTTTTTCGAGCAGATCGGCGCCCGCTAAGAATGCCTGGACGCCCGCTTCTTCCTGCGAAACATAGAGCGTCAAACCGCTCATGCTCATCGCGTCCGTCACGATCAAACCTTTGAAGCCTAATTCTTTCCGCAAAATCTCGGTCTGGATTTTCGGCGAAAGCGTTGCCGGAACGGTCGCGTTTTCCGTGATGACTTCCTCGTCCGTATCGACCCGGATTGCGTTTTTCAAAGGTTTGATCTCGGTTGCGTCGATCTGCGGCAGACCGATGTGCGCGACCATGATCGACGCGACACCGCTTTCGATCGCTTTGCGGAAAGGGACGAGTTCTAATTTATCCAAACGGTCGCGCGAAACGTTGATGATCGGCAAACCGCGGTGCGAATCAACGTCCGTGTCGCCGTGACCGGGAAAATGTTTCGCCGTCGCGATCACGCCCTGGCTCTGGACGCCTTCGATGAATGCCGCGCCGAACCGCGCGACCGTTTCGGGGTCTTCGCCGTAGCTGCGGACGTTGATGACCGGATTATCGGCGTTGTTGTTGACATCCAAAACCGGCGCGTAAACCTGCAAAATGCCCATCGCTTTGGCTTCGCGTCCGGTGATAACGCCCATTTTTCGCGCATATTCGGGATTTCCGGTTGCCGCGACCGCCATATTCCAAGGGAAATTTGCCGCGTCCATAAAACGCATCCCGATGCCGGTTTCCGCATCGAGCGCAATCAGCAGCGGAATTTCGGCGTTTTCCTGCATCCGGTTGACGAGATGGACGGTTTCATACATCGGCGCGCCGAAGAGAATGATTCCGCCGATCTTGTTTTCCCTGACCTGGCGCACCAGATCCTGATAAAAATCGCTGTCCTGATTGATAAATCGCGCGTTGATGCCGATCTGAATCAATTGCCCGACCTTTTCTTCGACCGACATTTTCTTGAGCATTTTGTCGGCTGCCTTCCACGATTTTTCGGAAGGCGCGAATTTTTTCAAGTCCTGTTCGCGTTTCGGCGCGGCAAAAACAAGCGAATTAAAAGTAAGTAAAATTGCTAAAAATATATTAATCGTTAACTTCATTAGATTGTTTGGTAAAAATAAAACTCGCGATAAAAGCGACCGTCAAAGTCGTCAGACTGCCGATCACCGGATACCACGGGAACGCGATTTTCGTTCCGAAATAAATATAGAGCATCAGCGCGATACTTGCCGACATGGCGATCAAAGCGCTGATTTGATTCGCCTTTTTGATAAAAGTGCCGACCAGAAAAACGCCCAGGATCGGACCGTTTATTAATCCCGCAATGCCGCGCGCCTGATTTAATGCCGATTGTCCCGCATCTTTGACCGCGATCGCAACCGCGATTTGCACAAATCCGACGATCACCGTTAGGATGCTCGCCACGCGCAAAAGGTGTTTGTCCGTTTTGTCTTTGGCAAACGGTTTGTAAAGATCGTTGACCGCCGTTGCCGCGATCGAATTTAAGGAACTCGACAAAGCCGCCGCAAAAATCGCCGCGACGACCAGACCGCTCAAACCCGGCGGCATAAATTTGGTGATAAAATCTGGAAAAACCTTGTCGCCGCCCAAAAACGGAAAAGTCGCCGGAAGCGTCGAAGCCGCCGTCCCGATATTCGCGTATTCGGGTGCGTTAAACGGCTGGTAATACGCAAAAAGCAAGACGCCGATAAACAAAAATCCGATAAATTGTCCGAGCACGACCGCGCCCGACGAGAGCAGCGCGAGCGAAGCCGACGAAGGTTTGTTCGTGCAAAGATATCGCTGGACGAGATATTGATCGGTGCCGTGCGTCGACATCGTCAGAAAACAGCCGCCGATCAGTCCGCCCCAAAAAGTGTATGTTTTCGTGAAATTCAAACTGAAATCGAGAAACTGAAATTTATTGAATTGACTTCCGACCTCGAAAACGCGAGTCATTCCGCCGTCGATCTGATTGACGATGACGATTGCCGCCGCGATCGCGCCGCCGATATAGATCGCCAATTGGACGACCTCGACCCAGATGACGGCTTCCATTCCGCCGTAAAACGTGAAAACGATCATCACGATTCCAAGCAAAATGATCGACGCGATAATGATCGTGTTCGGATTCGCGTCCGGCACAAAAGCCGTGTAAACCGCCGCCAAAACGATCGCCGTCAAAAGGAGTCGAATGCCGTCGGCGATGTTGCGCATCACGACAAAAAGCGACGACGCGAGCATTTTGACCTTTGTTCCGAACCGTTCGCCCAACAGCTGGTAAACCGTAAAAAGCTCGCCCTTAAAATACATCGGGATAAAGAGCAGGGAAATCACGACGCGCCCGAGCATATAGCCGAAAACGAGCTGCAAGAACTCGAAATTTCCGTTTTTCGCAAAGGCGATTCCGGGCACGGAAATAAACGTGATCGTCGAGGTTTCGGTCGCGACGATCGACGCCGCGATCGCCCACCACGGCACGCTCCGGTCGCCGACAAAATAATCCTGCGTCGTTTCCTGTTTGCCCGAATAAAACACGCCGAACAGCGTGATGCCGATCAAATACCCGAAAATTATGACCAAATCCAAAGTTTGCATCGTTTTTATCAATAAGAATACACGAAAGAATTCGGGAAAGCGATAAGAAATTTTTATCTTGAAATTAGCGTGAGGTCAAATCGGAGAAATATTTTATGGTTAAAATGGATAAATTCGCGCCCACGTACGAAACCAAAAACTGTCGAGTTTTTTTATTAATTTTGCTTTATCCTCTATTTTTTCTCTAAATGAGTCGCAGACCGTAATAAAATTTTTTCTGCTGGCAAAGATCAAATACTCTACGTCTACATTAAATCGATCAAGTTCAACACCCGGACAGCCGCAACTCCAATAAGCAACAGCGACATATTCCTTTTTTCCTGAAAGATTGCCTTTCCATTTATTTTGGACTGCAAAGGTTACTTTTGAAAATATTTTCAGGTCTTTCATTGATCCACTTGTCCAATCATCGGGAATTTCTTTTTTTTCACGTTCGGTTGGAGTGTAATAATCTTCAATCTTTAAAACTTTTCCGACAAAAACTGCATTTGCTGCTCTAAATTCTTTTCTGAGTGGCGAAATGTTAATAGAACAAGCATTTAGAGGTTGAAATGTGAGTGTCAAGAGAAAAACGAAAAGGATAAGGAACCAATAAATTTGTTTCATAAATTGACTTCGAAACGGAATTTACACGTTTGATGCGTTCAGATTCTCAATCGCTGTTTCAATCACAAAATTATTTTCCGTCAAAGCCTTTTCCGCCGTTTCGCGTGAAACTTCAGCTTTTTGCATAACAATCGCCACGCGCAGATCGTCGTTGGCTTCATTTAATAAATTTTGCGCCGAATTTTCGTCCAAACCGGTTTCCGACATTAAAATTCGGACGGAACGTTCTTTGAGCTTGATGTTGGAAGATTTGACGTTTGTCATCCGGTTTCCTTTGACATAGCCGAGCCGGATCATCGCTGACGTCGAGATCATATTCAAAATCAATTTTTGCGCGGTTCCGGCTTTCATTCTTGTTGAACCCGTTATCGCTTCCGCACCGACTTCGGCGACAATCGGAATTTCAGCGGATTTCGTGATCGCGGAATCGGGAACGCAGGTGATGCAAGCCGTAAAACAGCCGAGTTCGCGCGCAAAGTCCAATGCGCCGATCGTGTAAGGCGTTCTGCCCGACGCGGCGATGCCGAGAACGGTGTCTTTTTCCGTCAAACCGCGATTTTGGAGATCGGTTTTTCCGGCGCCCGCATCGTCTTCCGAGCTTTCGGTCGCCTTGTAAAGCGCGTCGTAACCGCCCGCGATGACACCTTGCACGAGATCATACGAAACGCCGTAAGTCGGCGGAATTTCGCTCGCGTCCAAAACGCCCAAACGCCCGCTCGTGCCGGTTCCGACATAAAAAAGCCGCCCGCCTCCTTTTAATCTTTCGACGATCTGATCGACAACTTGCGCGATTTCGGGCAAAACTTTTTCGACCGCCGAAGCGACCTTTTTATCTTCGTCGTTGATCAGGCGAAGCGCTTCGAGCGTCGAAACCTGATCGATATTTGTCGTTTTCGGGTTTTCCTGTTCGGTTATCGGCAGCATTTTATTCGGGTATAAAATTGTATTCAATAATTTTGGTGACAGTATATGGAACGCCGCCTCGGGTTGCGGGTTCGAATTTGATATTTCGCGCCGCCATGATCGCCTGTTCGGTCAAACCGTTGCCTAAGCCGCTGACGAGCGAGATCGCGCCGATCGTGCCGTTTGCCGCAAAAGTTACTCTCAAAACGACTTTACCCGAAACTTTATTTGCCCGGGCGACTTCGGTAAAAACCGGTCGCGGTTTGCTGAGAATTTTTATCCCAGTCGTCGGCGTGTTTGGCAAATCGGTTTCTTTTTTGTCGGTATTAGTGTCGCTGCTGCCGCTGCCGCTGCCATTTCCGAGTCCCGCGCCAGCGCCCATGCCTTGACCTCTGCCGTTTCCAATTCCGCCGCCACCGCCGCTGCCGTCGCTGATACCGCCGGTTTTAAGTCCATACGATTCGTCCCTCGGTTCAATTTTGGCTTCGACTCTGTTGGTTTTCTGGAGGCGGCATTTTGTTCGATAAACAACTTTGCCTCTTTCATAACATTTTACCAATTCGGCTTTGGGACGTTTTTTGGTAACTTTTCGCGTTTGCGAAGAAGCGTCCGAACTGGCGGCAAAAAAGAAGCAAAAAGCGATCGCGATCAAAACAAATTTTTTCATTGATTTCTCCTTTTCAACATATGTTTCTTGAACATAATCTAAATCGTTTAAAAAGACAATAGTTTTAGGACGGAACAAAATTCAGTGTAAGTCTTCATTTCTGAGCGCGTCAGACCGCTTTTCCCATCCCTTTGCCGAAGACATTTTCGTCAAGACTTTTTTGATGAAAACCGCGCGGATCGAATGTATTTGTTTAATGCAAGCAGTGTTCGAAATTAAAGCTCGATGTCCTCGTGTCGAGAGATAAAACCCACAGTTAAAGGTTCAAAACGTATGGAATACTTGTTGCAAACTTTTCAATGCTAAACCGAAAGTATGTCTTTCAAGCATTCAAAAAATACCAGGTGTTGAAGCCCATAAATTATGAAAACGGAGAAAAAAACTATGAACTTAGATTCCGATATGCAGGGAATTATCGACCAATTTATGAAATTCGACGCGCCGCCGATCGAAAATCTTTCGCCGGAAAACGCGCGCAACAGTCCGACGCTCAAAAACGCCGTCGAAGAAATGGCGGCAAACAGTGCGCTGACGCGAACGCTGAACGTCGCGATGCCGGCTTTGCCCGAACCGGTCGAAAATATCAGACATATTTTGATTCCGGGCGGCAAAGCCGACATTCTCGCCCGCGTTTATTATCCGAACACGGACGAAAATCTGCCCGTCATTATTTATTTTCACGGCGGCGGCTGGGTGATCGCGAACCTCGACGTTTACGAGCCTTCGTGCCGCGCGCTGTGCAACGCGGCAAAGGCGATCGTCGTGTCGGTCGCTTATCGCCAAGCGCCCGAACATAAATATCCGGCGGCGGTCGAAGACGCTTACGCGGCGGCAAACTGGATTTTAAATAATGCCGCGCAGATCGGCGGCGACGAAACGCGCGTGGCGATCGCGGGCGAAAGCGCCGGCGGCAATCTCGCCACCGTCACTTGCCAGATCATCAAGGAAAACGGCGGAAAAATGCCGGTTGCGCAACTTCTCGTTTATCCGGTGACGGACGCGCGCGGCGGTTATTCGTCGTACGGCGAAAATCTCGATTCGATTCCGCTGAAAACTTCGATGATGCCCTGGTTTTTCAAGCATTACCTTGAAACGGACGCGCAAAAGCAGGAAAAATACGTTTCGCCGATCCTCGGAGATTTAAGCGGACTTCCGCCGGCAATCGTCATCACGGCGGAATTCGATCCATTGCGCGGCGAAGGCGAGGCTTACGCGCAAAAACTTGCCGATGCCGGAGTTTCGGTCAAAGCCCAGCGTTACGACGGCGTTCCGCACGAATTTTTCGGTCTCGCGGGAGCGGTCGGAAAAGCCAAAGACGCGCTCGGTTTTGCGGTCGCAGGCTTGCAGATGGTTTTTGAATTAAAAGCCGACCGGGTAAGTTCTTAAAAGATTTTACCGAAAAAAAAGCGCAGAAGTTTTATGCTCTGCGCTTTTTTTATTGAAAAAATTACTGGTTTCGTTCATTCCGGTTTGAAACGAAATAGGCAACGCCCGCGCCCAGCGCGACAAGCGCGGCGCTCGTCGCGGCGGTTGTGATCAGCGGATGCAGAGACGCTTTGGTGTAAATACTGCTTTCGGAAACGTGACCCTGATAATTGCCGCGTTCCGCCAAACGGCTGTCCAAAGATTCATATAAACCTTCATTGTTGTTGCCCCATTCGGTTTTATCGGATTGCTGCGCCGGAATCATCGCTTTTTCCATAAATTTGTCCGCCAGCCGCGGCGCAAATTTATCCATCATCGAAAGCATTTTTCCGCCCGCGCCGACAAATACGTCGCGCGTCGGGTTTTCCGCGCAGTGGAGAATCGCTTCGGCAACCGCTTCGGGCGCATAGACCGGCGGCGGATTTTCGGGTTTGACGCCGAGATAATTTTTCGCATGTTCTTTATACGGCGTGTCGATCGCCGCCGGTTTTATCAGAGTGACCGAAACCGGCACGTTTTCAGCTTCGAGTTCCATCCGCAGCGCGTCCGTAAAACCTTTGACGGCGTGCTTCGAAGCGCAATACATGCCCTGGAGCGGAATGGCGCGATCCGACAAAGTGCTGCCGACATTGATCAGTGCGCCGCCCGTCAGTTTCAAATGCTGCGCGGCGGTCAGCGAACCGTAAACGACGCCCCAAAAATTCGTTTCGAAAAGCTGGCGAAAATCTTCGACCGGCACGTCTTCGAGCTTGCCGTAGATCGAAACTCCGGCGTTGTTGATCCAGGTATCGAAATTGTCGAATTTATTGATCGCTTCCGCTGCGATTTTTTTGATGTCGCCTTCGTTGCCGACATCCGCCGCGACATAGAATGCCGTGCCGCCCGCCGAGTTTATTTCGCCGGTCAGTTTTTGCAAAGCCTCTTCGTTGCGTGCCGCGAGCACAAGACGGGCGCCGCGCTGCGCCGCCATTCGCGCGGTCGTCAGACCGATGCCGCTGGTCGCGCCCGTGATGACGATTGTTTGTTCGTTCAGATTTCTTAATTTAATTCCCATTACTCGTTTTACCTCTTGAAAAATAGCGTGTCCGGCGGAACACGCATAAAAAATTATGGCGTAAATTTAAACAAACAAAAAAGCCCGCCGCCGCCGACCGTTTTGTTATTTGGTAAATAGCGAAATCTAAAATCTGCTGTATCAAAAAAGTTCATTTTGATTTTTAGATTTTCTCAAGTGCAATTTTTATTCCTCAAATTGTTTAGAGGTCGTCAATTTCGGGTTGGATCGGATGGGAATTTTCCTTTTCGAGCGGTGATTTTTAGTAGATCGTAAAATTATATTCGACCGGCTTTATCACGGAGTACGCGACGCCGTTTCGCATTGCGGGCTCAAATTTTATTTTTCTCGCGGCTTCAATCGCGCTTTCGGTTTTTGCTTTTGTCAAACCACTGATGACGGTGATTTCGCCGATTTTGCCCGTCTCTAAAAATTTAACTCTTAAAACCACTTTTCCTTGTGAACAGTCCTGACCGTCAGCGAACTGCGGGCGCGGCTTTTTCAGAATTTTTACAGGAGTATTGAATGGTTCTGATTTGGTTTGATTTGAATTGGAAGTTTTTTGATTGCGTTGAACCTCATTAATTTGATTAATTTGATTTGAATCCGTTTGAACAATCGCCGATTTTGCCCGTTTTCTGACAGTTTTTTGAGCAACGGCAAAAGTCGGTAAAAAACAAAGTATCGAAATTAAAAAAAATAATTTTTTCATCATCTTGATCGCCGGAAGATTTGTCATTTTATTTTTTTATAAAACTATATTCAACGGTTTTTATGACAGTATAGGCAATTCCTTCAAGTTTTGCCGGCGAAAATTCGATTTTTCGAGCCGCCGCGATGGCTTGTTGGGTTAACCCGAACGGCAATTTGGAAACGGGCGTGATCTTGCCGATCGTGCCGTCCGCCAAAAAGGTGATGCTGAGCGTGATCGTTCCTCTCATTTCGTAAAATATGGCAAAATCCGTAAATTTTGCCTCCGGTCTTTTTGAAATATTTAATTCGGCGGTTGGGAGATCTTTGGTTTTTGAACTTTTCTGGTTTTTGGGAACTGAAACGGGTTTTGGGACCTTTGCGTGTTTGTCGTCGGGCGCGCCGATGTCATAATTGTAACTGGTTCTTTCATTTTCCGGGACAGATTCGCCGATTGTATTGGGAATCGTCACGGTGATGCCTTTTTCGTTTTGCATTTCAAAGAAATTTTCCCGGGAACCTTTCTCAAAAAGTTTGAGGCTTCTGAAAAAACGGTCGGCGGCGGCATTTTCTTTGCTCGGACTCAAGGTTTGAAAAACGTAAAAACGATTTTCACTTTTGACGGTCAAAATAATATGTTGAAAATTTTCGTCATCGACAAACGCATATTTGACGGTCTCAAATTTGCCGATTTTTTCGGCTTTTCCGGTTTGTTTGTAAACTCTGATTATTTCATTTACATATTTGAATTGTGCCGGTCTTTGAGGATTGTCCGAAAATATATAAAAATATGTTCCGTCGAGCGAATTTAGATAACGCCGGTTAAAATCATCGTTCGAGTTGTCATTCTGAAAAGCCGAGGCGTTGAGCGCAATCGGAATATCGACCCAAAATTCCTCATTCTCGGGCGCAAAGGTTTTCCAAACCGCGGTTTTGACGCTTTGTGCGCCAACCACAAACGAACAGCAAATTATCATCAAAAAAATCAGGAGAGTTCTTTTCAACGTTTTCCTCCGTTTCCGTTGTTTTCATAAGCCATCTGCG
>CADEFG010000077.1 GCA_902826505.1 uncultured Acidobacteriota bacterium | reverse complement strand
GTTTGATCGATTATTGATCTCAAACATTTTTCGATAAACGGCGCGTGATTGTAAGAAGGAACGAAGGCGAAAACTTCCGAATTTTTGCGGTCATTGTTCATTATTAAACTTCAAACTATAATAAAAGCAAATTTTTCGTGACTTGTCATTTGCACGGCAACATCGAATAACCTCAATTTTACCGAATGAAAGTTTTACATATTTTAGATTCACTAAATCGCGGCGGCGCGGAAATGCTCGCGCTCGATGTCTGCCGCAACGCCGCCGCGAACGGTTTGGAGCTATCGTTTGCGGCAACCGGCGGCGGAACTTTGGAAGAAGATTTTAAAAAATCGGGTGCCCGGTTTTTCCGGTTTCAGCGGCGTTTGCCGTTCGATTTACAGGTTGTTTCAAACTTGCGCAAGATCATTAAAGAAAACGATTTCGAGATCATCCACACGCATCAGGCGGTGGCTGCGATTCACGCTTATTTGGCGTCGGTCGGGACAAAAACAAAACACGTTTTGAGTTTTCCGGGTTTTTACGCGGACACCAAAAATCGTCTGACGACCAAATTTCTCGTGCCGCGCATGGCAGCAAATATTTCCTGTTCGAAAGGTTTGCTCGAATGGCTTGAACAGAGCGAAAAGCTCGATATTTCAAAGTTTCAGATGATCTACAACGGCGTTGATACAAAACGGCTCGAATATTCGGGTGATGGTTTAAAGAATGAGTTAAACTTGCCCGAAAACGCGTTTCTTTTCGGCATGGTTTCGCATTTTTACGCCGCGCCGCGCAAAGATCAGATCACGCTCTGCCGTGCGTTTGCCGGGATCGCGGGCAAACTGCCGGACGCGCATTTGATTCTGGTCGGCAAAACGGAAAAGGGCGCCGAAGCGAAATATAACGAATGCGTTAAAATCGTCGAAGAAAATGATTTACAGGCTCGCGTTCATTTTCTCGGACAGCGCGACGATCTGGCGAAAGTCGTTAATTCGCTTGACGTTTACGTTTTTTCGTCGCTTCACGAAGGTTTGCCGATCGCCTTGATGGAAGCGATGCTCGCGCGCAAGCCGTGTATTTTGTCCGACATTCCGCCGCATCTGGAAGTTTCCGAAAACGGTAAATTTGCCGAAGTTTTCGAAACGCAGAACGCCGGCGAATTGGCGGAAAAGCTCGTCAAAATCGCGACCAACGACGAATTCAGAAACGATCTGGCAAACCGCGCTTATGATTTTGCCAGCCGGACTTTCAGCATCGAAGCGCATCTGGCAAAACTAAAAAATCTTTACGAATCAATCGCTTGAAACCCGCCGCTAAAAACTTAAAACTGCTTGTCGGAATGCCCGAAAAAACGGCGCGCGGCGGCATCAATGCCTGTGAACCGCCATTTTTGCGCGAGCTCGAAAATCGCGGTGCGCATGTCCGCGAAGAAATCTATACCTTCGATAACGCGGGCGAAATTTCGATTTTCCGGCGCGTCAGACAGGTTTGGAAAACCGCCCGAAAGTTTCGCCGATTATTGCGCGAAGAAAATTTCGATCTGCTTCATCTCAACACTTCGTTTGAAACAAAAGCGATCTTGCGCGACGCTTTTTCGCTCTTCTGGCTCAAAAAACAAGGCGCGAAACTCTTTCTTAAATTTCACGGCTCGGACGTCGAATTGCTCGGCAACGCGAATTTCGTCATAAAATTTCTGATCCGTTATTTGGTTGAAAATGCCGATGGAATCGGGCTTTTATCGTCGGAAGAAAAACGCGGTTTTGTTGATGCGGGTTTTCCGGAAGAAAAGTTTTTTGTCGTCAAAAATGCGTTGACGATTCTTCCGCCCGAGGTTTTACCGCCGACCGAAAAACCGGCGGCGGAAGAATTTGCGCGTTTGATCTTCGTTTCGCGCCTGATTCCGACCAAAGGTTTGCTGGAAACGATTTCCGCCGCTTCGATTTTGCGCGAGAAAGGTTTTGAAGTGGTCTTAAATGTGCTCGGCGACGGCGAAACCCGTCCGCTTGCCGAAGCTCTCGCGGAATCTTTGCAGATCAGCGAATTTGTCAATTTTCACGGGCACGTTTCGGAAGAAACGGTGCAGGAATTTTACCGCGAAAGCGATCTGCTCGTTTTCCCGACATTTCATATCGAAGGTTTTCCGATGGTTATTTTTAATGCGCTGCAATTCGGTTTGCCGATTGTGACGACGCGGATTCGGGCGGCGGCGGATTATTTGAAAGAAGGTGAAAATACTCTGTTCTGCGAAGCGAAAGACGCGGAAAGCGTCGCGGCAAAGATCGCCAGATTGTTAGTAAAAAAGGATTTACGTGAAAAAATGAGTGAAAACAATCGGGCGCTGGCAAATGAATTTTCGCCCGCTAAAATCGCACCCGAATACACGGAAATTTACCGGAAACTCGCCGGTTAAATTTTTTGCGACAAACTATTTTCGGCGCGTCGCCAGTTTTCGATCGTTCGGGAAATTCCTTCTTCAAGTGTGATGTTTGGAAGCCAGCCGGATTCGGTCGTGATCCGTTCGATCGACAAAATATTCGCGCCGACATCGGACGCGAAGTTTTCAATGTAGTTGATTTCGGGTTTTTCAAAACCCGATTTTTCCAAAACCATTTCTAAAACCCGCGCGGCGGTCGTGCCTTTGCCGGTCGCGACATTCCAGATAATTTCCTTTCGATCATTTTCGATCGCCGCCAGAATCGCCCGGCTGACATCCGCGATATGGACAAAATCGCGGACGGTTTGCCCTTTGTGAATCAGCGTGAAAGCCGCGTTTGTGCGAATCGCGTTTAAGAAAGCCGCGATAATTCCTTTGCCTTCGCGGTGCGGGTTTTCAAAACCGTAAATATTTCCGGGACGAATGACGGCGGTTTTGAGATTTGCCGTTTGACCGAATTCGGAAAGCGCGTCCTCCATCGCGCGTTTTGCTTTGCCGTATGACGAAAGCGGACGGCGCGGATGCTCTTCGGTGATCGGCAAGCTTTCGGGTTCGCCGTAAACCGAGCCGCCGGACGAAACGAAAACGAATTTTTCGGTCGGCGAATTCCGGGTTTGCGCGAGAAAATTTTCAAACGGCGCGAGATTAACCTCAGTTTCCTTTTCGTTAAATCTGCCCTGTTCAAGATGCGCGAGCCAAACTACTGTTTCGCAGCAAAAATCGGTGAAATCGTGTGGCGCGCTCAAATCCAGTTTTTGCAGAACGATCGAAGAATTTCTGCGCCACGCATCGGGAACGCGCGATTCCGAACGGAAACTTGCGTAAACTTTAAACCCGCGTTCGGCTAAAAGCGAAACAAGATTGATGCCGAGCGAGCTGGTCGCGCCGATGATGCTGATTTCCTTCATTGATTCATTCGATTTCGGTTGGCTGACCGAAATGTTAATTGATACCACAAAAGCGTGTTGAAATCGAATGAATTGAAGTTTTTATAATTCTTTCGAACGAAACTTTTGAGCAATGGTTCTGGCAATCCACGCGATAAAAAGCCATTGGAGAATAATAAAAAAAGTAAAGAAAGTATTTCCCAAAACAGTTATTGCCGGAGACGGAATTTTATCAATAAATATCTCGAGGAATTCAAGCGAGAAAATAGCTGAGACAGCTGCCGGAAAATTTGTGCAAACGAAGAGCTTTCCAAATGGACGCGCCATAAAATCATTTCCTTTGCTTGCCAGATAGCAAACATTCAAAGTTGCCAAAACGATGCCGAAACGATTGGAAAATAACTGGACGATGAATTTTTTCATTTCTTTTACCTCCGAGATTTGTTATTTTCGTTACACAGCGTTTTTTTAGATTTGTTCCCGAAAATGTCAGAAATTATTTTTCCGAATCCGCGCCAGCACGAATTTACCGAATGGGTTTTGTTCGGCGATTATTATTACAACGCGCGCGATATTATCGGTTTCGGCGGCGATCTGACGCTTGAAAATTTGCGCAACGCTTACCGGCGCGGGATTTTTCCGTGGCATGTCGAAGGGCTTCCGCTGCCCTGGTATTGTCCCGAAGACCGCGCGATTCTGGAGTTTTCCGAGCTTCACGTGCCGAAAAGCCTGCGCAAGGAATTTGCCAAGACGCGCTTTACGTTCACGATCGACAAAGCCTTTGAAGCGGTTATCAAGGCTTGCGCGCGCGCCAAAAGAAGCGACGGTTACGGAACCTGGATCACGAACGATTTTATTCGCGCTTTCTGCGATTTTCATGCGACGGGCGATGCGCACAGCGTCGAGGTTTGGGATGACGGGGAACTTGTCGGCGGTCTTTACGGCGTTGACGCGGGCGGCGTGTTTTGCGGCGAAAGTATGTTTCACCTGCGCTCGAACGCTTCAAAATTCGCGCTGCTGCATCTCGTCGAACATTTGAAATCGCGCGGCGCGACGTGGCTCGATATTCAGGTCATGACGCCGCATTTCGCGGTTCTCGGCGCGGAAGAGCTCGAACGCGAGGATTTTCTCGATAAGCTCGAAGAAACGCAGGCTTTAAAGTTAAAGTTATTTTGAGTGAAATTATGGATATACAAAAAGAGTTGCGGGCGCATTTGCTGGAATTGCTCGAAGGCAAAGCGGCGCATCTTGATCTGGAAACGGTTTTGCGCGAATTTCCGGTCGCGGAAATCAACGCGAAAATCGAAAACGCGCCGCATACGGCTTGGGAACTCTTGGAACATCTGAGAATCGCGCAATCGGACATTGTCGAATTCAGCCGCGACGCAAATCACGTTTCGCCGAAATTTCCCGACGGTTATTGGAATAAATCGGAAGGCACGGCGGAAGATTGGCAAAAATCCTGCGAACAAATTCTGCGCGAGCTGCAAACGATGCGTGAGCTGGTCGCGGACGAAAAAACGGATCTGCTCGCCAGGATCGCACATGGCGACGGGCAGACGATTTTGCGCGAAGCCTTGCTGGTTGCCGATCACAACTCGTATCATCTTGGACAGATCGCGTTTTTAATGCGCATCCTGGAGAAAAAATAATGCCGCATCGTGAACGAAAAAACATCCGTGCCGGCTTAAAAGTCGCGATCGTTTTAAAGCAAGACCAGCGCACCGGACGCCAAACCGTCGGGACGGTCAAAGATCTGCTGACCAATTCAAACTTTCACCCGCACGGCATCAAGGTTCGCCTGACCGACGGACAAGTCGGGCGCGTGCAGAAAATTTTGACAGACGAAAAATAGAAATTATGAAAACTTTTCTGATCTACGGCGCAAACGGCTACACGGGCGAATTGATCACACGTTACGCCGCCGAGCGCGGTTTAAAACCGATCCTCGCGGGCAGAAACGCGGAAAAGATCGAAGCGTTGGCAAAGCAGTATGGTTTCGATTTTCGTGCGTTTGATTTGAATGATTCGGCAAAGTTGGACGCCGCTTTAAACGAAGTCGATTTTGTCATTCATTGCGCCGGACCTTTTTCGCTGACTTCTGAAAAAATGGTCGAAGCGTGTCTGCGCACAAAACGGCATTATCTGGACATTACGGGCGAAATCTCGGTTTTTGAAGCGCTTGCCGCGTGCGATAAATCGGCGAAAGACGCGGGGGTTATGGTGATGCCGGGCGTCGGTTTCGACGTTGTGCCGTCGGATTGTCTGGCGCGGCATTTAAAAGATCGGCTGCCGTCGGCGACGAACTTAACGCTCGCGTTTTACGGTGTCGGCAGAATTTCGCACGGCACGCAGGCGACGATGACGATGAATGTCGGCAGAGGCGGCGCGATTCGCGAAAACGGAGCGATCAAAAGCGTTCCGGCGGCGTATAAAACGCGCACGATCGATTTCGGCGAAGTTCAAAAAACCGGCGTGACGATTCCGTGGGGCGATGTTGCGACCGCCTATTATTCGACCGGAATTCCGAACATCGAAGTTTATACGGTGGTTCCCGAACAGCAGTTACGACTGCTCAAGCTGAGCCGTTATCTCGGCTGGATTTTAGCATCGAGTCCGATTCAAAGCATTTTACAAAAACAAATTCCCGCCGGCGGTCCAAACGACGATGAACGCGCCACAGGCAAAACTTATCTCTGGGGCGCGGCGTCGGACGCGGACGGCAACAAGGTCGAAGCGCGTCAGCAAGGCGCAGAAGGCTATACCACGACGGTATTGACCGCGCTCTTGATTGCGGAAAAAATTTTAGCGGGGAATTTTTGCACGGGGTTTCAAACTCCCGCGAAATGTTATGGCGCGGATTTGATTCTTGAAATCGAAGGAGTCAAGCGCGAAGACGTTTAACGGAAGTCTCAAGCCCCAAGTCTCAAGTCCCAAGTCTTTATTTTCTACTTGGGACTTGAGACTTGGGACTTGAGACTAAAATTTACGCAGCGGTTTCAAACAGAGCCAAGATTTGTTTGCCTTCGTTCGAGCGCGGGTCGATCGTGCGAATATGTTTTTGACCTTGCATTTCCCAGATCGCCGTTACCGAACCGTCTTTTTCGACCGCGTGATACGAAACATCTTCCGTATTTTGTGTGTTTTCTACTTCTCCGGCGTTTGTTTCTTCCGCCGTGACTGTTGCATTTTCTGACATCTACTTTTAAAAATTCTCCTTAAACCTGGTTTCTGTAATAAAATTGATAATGATACACAAATTCTTACATATTTGCTAAAGAAAAGTCGAGTTTTATTTGCTTCTTTTCAAATCCAGCTCATAAAACCAAAAATCGTTGTTCGGCTGGTCGATTTTCAACTGGTCGGTTTTGCCGTCGCCGCCCAGCGTAAAAGTCACCCAACCGCGCGGAAAATTGTAATTGACCGAACTGCGCCATTTGATCTCGAAAGTGTCGTAATGCCAATGTTCGAGATCGGCGACAAAATTCGGCGCGGGCACGAGCCGCAGCACGAGCTTGCCGTTTTCTTCTCCTATCGTCACGTCGCCGTACATTTCGCTCGAATAAGTTGCGGCGTAATCTTTTAAAGCGAGACTCGGTTTTGTTTCTTGAATGCGCGCATCAAGAACTTTTTTATCGGCTTCCGTCTCACGCACTTTGGCTTGTTTGGCTCTTTCCAGCGCTTCGGCGTTCCAGTCGCGTTTCGGCGCATCGGTAAACGTATCGAGAATCTTGTTGCGCAAAATCCCGATCGCGCCCGTTTCGCTGTTGGTCAACACGACCAGCCCGAGATTTTCCGCCGGCATCATCGCCGTTTGCGTGATCATTCCGTCGAGACCGCCGGTGTGCGAAACGAGTTTTCTGCCGCGATAATCGATCAAACCCCAGCCGAGCGCGTAACCCGAAAACATTTGCGTCGGCGCGTCTTTGGCGGGATTCGGATTAACCGGCATAAAAATATTCTGCTGCCACATTTCGCCCGAACGTTCTTTTGAAAAAATCTGTTTGCCTTCAAAAGTGCCGCGCCCGAGCTGCAGGCGAAGCCATTTTGCCATCTCCGCGACGGACGAATTCAAACCCGCCAAACCGATCGAATTATCGATATTTCCGAGCGGCAATGTGCGAAGCTTTCCGCCTGATTCATTGTGCGGCATCGCAAAATTGTCTTTCAAATCTTTGACGCTCGTCGTCGTTCGCGTCATTCCGAGCGGCGTTAAAATTCGTTCTTTGACAAACTCGCTCCATTTTTTGCCAGAAACTTTTTCGACAATTCGCCCGGCAGCCAAAAACATCAGATTCTGATAACCGTAACCGGCGCGAAAACCTCTGACCGGTTTTAAAAACCGCACGCGCCGCAAGATTTCGTCCGGTAAATAAGTCGTGTCATACCAAAGCAGGTCGCCGCTGAATGTGTCGAGCCCGCTGCGGTGTGAACAGAGATCGCGAATCGTCAATTCCTGCGTCACATACGGGTCATACATCTGAAATTCGGGCAGATATTTGGAAACCTTATCGTCCCAGCCGCCGATTTTCTTTTCATCGATCAAGATCGCCAAACTCGCTGTCGTAAAAGCCTTCGAGTTCGAAGCGACCGCATAAAGCGTGTTTTCGTCAACCTTTTCGGGTTTATTCATATCGCGCACGCCGTAGCCTTTGGCAAAAATCACCTTGTCGTCTTTGACGATTGCGACCGCCAAACCCGGAATCTTCCAATCTGCTTGAACTTTCTGCGCGTAAGCATCAATTTCGGCAATTTTCGCGCTGTAATCCTGGGCAAAAACAAGGACCGGGAAAAGCAATAAAAATAAAATTAGAGAAAGTTTCTTTTTCATATATAAATTCGGTTTGAAAAAATTTGAATTGGTTTTGCCGCAAGTTTAACACAAAACAAAGGCAGAAACGCAAGCGCCCGCGTTTCTGCCGAACGGAAGGTTTGCTTTGTCCTAATGCGACGGGAAAATCATCGCGGTTTGCTGGGCGGGCGGAATGGTTTCGCCGCGCAGCGCCATCTGTCCGAGCCGCGTAAAATTGATCGATTCGCCTAAAATCCGCGTCGCTTCGCCGGGCGCGTGAAACCCCATCGAATTTTCCGCCTCGACAAAATCGAGATAAAACTGGGCTTTGCGCTGAAAATCACGCGCCGCCGCGAGTTCGGCATCCGTCTTTCCGGCATTTTTCGCGTTTTGAATGTCGCCGATCAATTGCATCAGCGCATCCATCGCGATATTCCGCAGGTTAAAGGTGCGTGTCTGAATCGTTTCGGCGCGGAATTTTAATTCTTCCTCGCTCGCTTTATGGCAGGTCTGACAAGCCTGATTGATATTGAGCAGCGGACTGCGAACGTGATGATCGCTGATCTTCATCGCGCCGGTGCGTTCATACGGCATATGACAATCGGCACAGGCGACACCGGCGCGCGCGTGAATGCCCTGATTATACATCTCGAATTCGGGATGCTGCGCTTTTAAAACATTCGCGCCGGTGCGCGCGTGAACCCAATCTTTATGCTGAACTTCGTCGTAATAGGCAAGAATGTTTTCAACCTTGATGCCCTTATCCCACGGATAGGTCAACTGTTTATCGGCTCCTTTGAAATAATATTCGACGTGACATTGACCGCACACATAGGTGCGCATTTCCTGCCGCGTCGCTTGCGTGTTGACATCGAAATTCTGAATTCCCTGCGACGCTTTGAAAGCCTTGATGCCTTCGATAAACGCCGGTCGCGTGACGCGCAATGCCATCGTATCAGGACGATGGCAATCAATACAGGCGACCGGGTGCGTTATTTCCTTGCGGGCTTCCATATACGGCATTTTGTTCAATTCCTGAAAGCCTTTCATAATGTCGCCATTGCCCAGTTTTTTATACGCCGTATAGGCGGAAGCGTGACAATTGATACAGCTTCCGGGCTGTTTGACGACGTTTTGACGCTCGGTGAACATTTGATCTTCGAGCATAAAACCGTGTCCGCGCTCTTCGCGAAAATCAACCGCAAAAGCATAGCCGTCCCACATCGTTTTCAGACGCGGATCTTCTTCGAGCCGCGATTGCGAGAGCACGGAACGCGGATCGGCGTTGGTCGGCGAATGCGCGAGCGCCTCGCTTCCGCCATAGCGCGTTCTCGTTTGGTCAACCGTTCGTTTGTAGCCGTCGTACTGCAGCGGGAAGTTTTTGCCCCAGATCTCCGGATCGACCGTCTCGTCCGTCAGTTCGACGACGCGGTAAAACGGATTGCGCGCCTCGTTTTTGCGCTCGATGATATTGGTCAGGAGCGCGGCGCCCAAAATCGTCGCGCCGAACGCGATAAAAGCCACCAGCACAAGAGCCTTTAAGCCATAGGTGCGCGCCTTTTTCTCCGGCTTTTCGGCTTCTTTCGATTCTACGGGTTTTTCCGAAACTTCCGCTTTTTCCTCAACCGCTGCTTTGTCTTGATCTTCCATTTTCCTCTCCCTCGCTAATGCTGGTGTCCGACCGAACGATGACAGCGAATACATGAAACATCTTCGCTGAGCGCCGGATTATGCGAAACCGTGATTGATTCGACCATCGTCTGATGGCAATATCGACAGGCTTGTTCGGTGATTCGGGTGTTGCGCTCGTTCATTTGAATCGGTTCGTGAAAACCGCCGAGCGTAAAATAATAAGAGTGCCAAAAACCGTTGGAGGCTTTTGTGTAGTATTTCCCGAGAAAATCGTGCGGCGTATGACAATCGTTGCAGGTCGCGACCGCCTGATGACTCGCCTTCTGCCAACCGTCATATTGTTCGTTCATAATATGACAGTTGGCGCATGCCGCCGGATTATTGCTCATATACGAATAGCCTTTTGCGTAGACAAACGTATAGACGCCAATGCCGAGGGCTAATCCGAGCGCAATTGCAACGACGATAAATTTTATTGATCGAAGTTCCACATGAAATAAAACTATAACTTCAAACCAAAAAAAGAACGTGTGACCCAAATCACACTTGAGAGAAATATGCCGATCACGATAGGCTGTTTTGCAAATAAAATCAATCGATAAAAATCTCGTCCACAAAGATAAAGGCGTCGAATCCGGCGCCCGGATGCCACGCCGGAATTTTGCCTAAATTGTAGGCTCGGACGCGTACGTAACGCGTTTTGACGGGCGCGATTTCCTGCATGTAATCCTTGATTGTCGGTTTCATATCGTCGGGCGCGACCGTCGTTTTGATCTCGGCGACTTTTTGAAAATTGACGTTATCGTTTGAAACTTCGAATTCGATGCGTGTCGGCATCCAGATCCACGGTCGCGCGTCCTGCAAAAAACCGCCGCCGACGCGTTTTACTTCGGTTTCTTTCTTTAAATCGATGACGGCGACGAGATCGTCCGGCTGATAACCCTGCCACTCGCCGGACGCGAAATTCAAGGTTCCGCGAATGCCGTCGATCAGACCGAAATCGCCGCCGCCGGTGTATTGACGATTGTATTTCGAGAGGATTTTAACTTCCCAATCATGCGGCATTCGATTGAGTTTTGCCTCGACCGCCGGACTTTTTCCGCTCAATTTATCAAACGAAATCGCTTTGACCGTGGCGGTTTTATCGATCGTAAAAGGTTTTGTATATTCGGCGGATTTTTCGTCGGGCGCAGTTCCGTCGAGCGTGTAAAAGATCTTCGCGCCCGTTTCAGGCATCGAAATTTTGACTTCGGTTTCCGTGTTAAAAGTGCGTTTCGCTTCGATCGTCGGAACAGGCGTAGAATTTTCCGCGATGCGCGAAACGGGAAATTCGGTGAAGGCTTTCGGGTTCGGCGAATCGGTCATCGTAAATTCAAGCGTGCCGCCGCGCATCAAATCGTCGTGTGTGAAAAACGCTTTTCGATGCGCTTTGCCGTTGAGCCGGACGGATTGAATATAAATATTTTGAGCGGAAACATTTTGGGCGCGAATCGTAAAGGTTTTACCGTTTTCGAGATTGATCTTCGCTTCCTTGAAAAGCGGCGACGAGAGCGCGTAAACCGGCTGACCCGGATTGACCTGATAAAACCCGAGCGCGCTCAAAATGTACCACGCCGACATTTGCCCGCAGTCTTCGTTGCCGATCAAACCGTCGGGCAAAGGTTTATAGAATTCGTCCAAGATCCGGCGGACGAGTTTCTGCGTTTTCCACGGTTCGCCCGCGTAATTATAAAGATAGGCGATGTGATGCGAAGGTTCGTTGCCGTGTGCGTATTGTCCGATCAGTCCGGTAATATCGGGCTGTTCGCGCCCTTCGAGTTTTTGTTCGGTCGTAAAAAGCTCGTCGAGTTTTTTTGAAAAATTTTCCTTTCCGCCGTAAAGCGCCATCAAACCCGAAACGTCCTGCGGGACAAAAAACGAGTAAACCCAACTGTTGCCTTCGGTAAAATGAAACGTCACTTCGTTAGCCGCAAACGGTGTGATCCAGTTGCCGTTTTGCTTCGGGCGCATAAATCCGGTTTGTTTGTCGTAAAGGTTTTTATAGTTTTGGGCACGGTTGATGTATTTTTGATAATCGTTTCCTTTATCTTCAACGTATTTTTGCGTAGTGTCAGCCGGTTTATCA
>CADEFG010000076.1 GCA_902826505.1 uncultured Acidobacteriota bacterium | reverse complement strand
GCCAGAAAGCGACATCGGTTTTACCGTCCTTGTCGAAATCTCCCGGGACGGGTTTATCACCATTTTGTCCGAATTGAACGGCGCTGGTTTGTCCCGTTGAGCTGCGATTGATCCACCATTCGCCCGACGCCGGACGGAAAATCGCGACATCGGCGCGGCTGTCGCCGTCGAAATCACCATTGAGCGGAATATCGCCGTTCGCGCCGAAGGGCAGGACGCTGACCGTGTTGCTGCCGCTGTTGAGAACGAAGAAGGTCGCTGCCGACGGGCGAAAAACCGAGGCATCGGCAAAACCGTCGCCGTCGAAATCGGCGGTATGGAACTGAGCCGCGCGCGGTTCGCCGTAGATAAAATCGTCCATCGCGACGACATCGACACCGTTGACGCCATCGTTGTTGGTCGCGCTGAGCGGGGCGTTGCCGCTTTCGATGACGACCCGCGCGATGCGTTCACCGGCGTTAAAAGAAATCCCGACAAACGAAAGACCGTTAGCGAGAACCGGTGCCGAAGCGGCTGAAAGTTGTCTGCCGTCAACTCCGTAAACGCGGATCAACGAGCGATTGCCGCTGGTTGCCGAATCAACGTCGCAAAAGATCACGCCAAAACCCGAAACGGTTGCCGGAACATTCGTGCCGGGAATCACGAAATTGACTTCCATCAGATGCGTATTTCGGACGGTGAAAAGTCGTTGGGCGCTGAAGGTCGTAAAAATCGTCGAATAATTCGCGTTCAGATTACCAAACCGAACCGGCACGCCCGAAGCCGTATTCGCGCTGACCGCAAATTGATTGAGCGCCGCGCCGGTCGCGTCCTCGATCGCGTTAAAGATCACGCCGCGCGGGCTGTTGACGTTGAAAAAATCCAACGGAAAATTGTTCGGCTCGGAAAAATTATCGGGCACACCGTCCCAGTTGACTTCGCGGCGTCCGCTCGTGAACGAACCGCCGACGCCGTTATTGGCGCCGCCGAGATCGGTACGGAATTGATCGATGATTGCCTGAAGTGCCGCCGTGTTGGCGCCCGAGCCCTGCTTCACGACCGGCGCGGCGGAAAGTGAACCGATAAATACCAGCAGCGTCAAGCTGCTCAACCAAAATAAACGAATAAAATTTTTCATGCTCTTTTTAAATCTCCTGATTAAAGTCTTTTGTGTTAATTTTTTTGAAACGGAATTGTTTCGTTGAAGCTAGAATAATTCTATAAGTCTTTGAAAATCTTTAGTTTTTTCTGAAACTTTTATGAAGCTTTTATGAAAAAAAAATGAAGAAAAGCAAAAAGATGCGCTTTCCAAAACACATCTTTTCTTTGAAATTAAAGAGTTTTTGAAGGAAAAGTTTAAATGCGTCGGGTTCCGGTTATGAGATCAGCCAAACGCGGCGACCGCCCGCCGTCGCGGTTAATCGTTCGCTTCGTCCAAAGAAAATCACGATGTTCAAGGCGAGCAGAACGATCGGGACGAGCGACGAACCGCCGATCACGAAAAGATGCACGGCGATTGCGCCGAGCATTGTTCCGATCAGCAGCAGCGCGCCGATCGGCGCAAGGCGCGGAACGAAGAGCAGTCCGGCTGAGAAAAACTCGATCGCGCCGGTCAGATAGCGAAACCATTGTCCGAGTCCGAGATTATCGAAAACCTCGACCATCAAAGGATTTCCGAGTAACTTTGCCGAACCAGCCATCAAAAAGACGCCCGCGACTAAAAGTTGCAGAATCCAGAGTCCGATGTTTTCGACTCTCGCATATTCTGCCCGCGTGGTGTTAAAAATTCTGATATTTCTTAATGTCTTCATATTTTTTTATCTATTTCGGCGACCTTTTCCCGGTCGGCAAGCTTGTTTGATACCGAAGGCAAATCATTGTTCAAAGTCGAAACGAATTATGTCATGACCGGCGGGTTGATTTTCAGCCATCAGCCTGTTGTAATATTCGGCGGCTATTTCGCGCCCGCACTCCAGAATATTTGCGGGAAACGGCGTCGATTTGCGGGTTCGCGCATCGATGTAAATTCCCGTCAATTCGGTAATGGCGGCAATCTCGCCGGTGTCTTCGTTGCGCATCTCGTGAAAGAATCGTACGACTTTTTCCTTTATTTCGAGAATGCCCGAACGAATGGTAATAATATCTCCGGCGAGCAGCTCGCGCCGGTAGGTCGTTTTTTGTTCGACCGCCGCCATCAGATGATTTTGTTCGCGCAGAAAGGACGGCGTCAGACCCAATCCGGCAAGCAGGTGCCACGTCGCTTCGTCAAACTTGCCCGTGTACCACATCACATTCATATGCCCGTTATGATCGCAATGCCACGGATAAATCGTGCCTCGGTAAGTAATCGGTAAATTAATCATATTTTTTCGAACATCTTCACTGTGCCCGGCTTGTAAATGAAAACAAGTCGCAGCGGAAACCGTCAAACTGCTTTGGTTTCTGCAGCTTTGCTCTGTTTCTGGACAAAGCTGCGGAAATCGTCAATCGGAAATCGTCAATCGTTCAGAAAATTGTCCTGTTCGGTTAAAGATTTAAGGTTTTAGTCAATTTTCGATTGACGATTTCCGATTGACGCCCGCGGCTCGCCGACTTTTTGTGCCAAGCCGGTTTCCGCTTTGACTTCCCCCTTGAAAATTAAAGTCGGAAAATTAAGATCGGTATTTAGGGAACGATCGCGGCACCGACCGGCAGATCGCCGTTTGAGCCGAACGGGAACGAGAAGAACGAATTGTTGCTGCTTCGCAGAACAAAGTAAAAGCCGTTCGACGGTCGCCAGAAAGCGACATCGGTTTTACCGTCCTTGTCGAAATCTCCCGGGACGGGTTTGTCGCCGTTTTGTCCGAACTGAACGGCGCTGGTCTGCCCGGTTGAGCTGCGATTGATCCACCATTCGCCGACCGACGGACGATAAATCGCGACATCGGCGCGCGAATCGCCGTCGAAATCGCCATTGATCGGAATATCGCCGTGAGCGCCGAAGGGCAGGACGCTGACCGTGTTGCTGCCGCTGTTGAGCACAAAGAAGGTTGCCGCTGACGGGCGAAAAACCGAGGCATCGGCAAAACCGTCGCCGTCGAAATCGTTCGGATGGAATTGCAGCGCGCGCGGTTCGCCATAGATAAAATCATCCATCGCGATCACGTCAATGCCGTTCGCGGCGTCAAGCTTTCCGTTTGCAAGCGAAGAATTGCCGGAAACGATTTCGACGCGGGCAACGCGCTCGCCGCCGTTAAATGAAACGCCGAGAAACGAAAGACCGTTGTCGGCGACCGGCGCGTTGTAGGTTCCGAGAATTTTGCCGTCAACGTCGTAAAACTTGACAAGCGTGTTTTGTGAATCGTCAACGTCCGTGAAAACCGCGCCGAAACCGCTGACGGTTGCCGGAATCTTTGTGCCGGGAATAAAAAACGAAACCGATAAGACGGTCGTATTGCGGGCAATAAAAAGCCTCTGCGGCGAAAATGTCTGGAAGATACTCGCGTAACTCGGGTCAATATCGCCGAAGCGCACCGCCGCGTTGGTCGGATTGCTCGAATCGGCGCTGACGAAAAAAGACGACGCGTTATCGAACGGCGTGGTTGCCGCGAAGATCGCGCCGCGCGGGCTGTTGACGTTAAAAAAATCATGCGGGAAAAAATTCGGCGACGAGAAATTATCGGGCACGCCGTCCCAGTTGATCTCGCGGCGTCCGGTCGTGAACGACTGACCGTTATTCGGATTGAGCGCTCCGCCGAGATCGGTGCGAAACTGGTCAACGACACCTTGAATTGCCGCCGCATTGGCGCCCGCGCCCTGCCGGACGACCGGCGCGGCGAAAATCGAATGGACAAATACGAGCAGCGGGAAACTGCTCAATAAAAATATACGAACTAAATTTTGCATCATCATCAATATTCCTTTACTTATTAAATTTTCTGAAATAAATCGTGTTTCAGTATTGCCAGAATAAAATTGAGGAAGGTTAGAAATCTTTAGTTTTTTCTGAAAATTTCCTGATCTTTTCCTGATGAAAAAAAAGACGAACTCCGCAGAGTCCGTCTTTTTGAGCGTCGGGAAACGGGAAGTTGGAAAGTTTTCAGGGAGCGATCGCGGCGCCGACCGGCAGATCGCCGTTTGAGCCGAACGGGAACGAGAAGAACGAATTATCGCTGCTCCGCAGGACAAAATAAGTGCCGATTGACGGTCGCCAGAAAGCGACATCATCTTTGCCGTCCTTGTCGTAATCGCCGACGACGGGTTTATCGCCCGATTGCCCGAACTGGACGGCTGAGGTCAGTTCGGTCGAGCTGCGGTAGATCCACCATTCGCCGGTCGACGGACGGAAAATGGCGATCTCGGCTTTTGAATCGCCGTCGAAATCGCCGTCCACCGGGATATCGCCGGGTGCTCCGAAAGTAAATGTGCTGACCGTGTTGCTGCCGCTGTTGAGAATAAAATAATTGGCGGTCGAAGGGCGAAAAATAGTCGCGTCGGCAAACCCGTCGCCGTCGAAATCTCCGCGGTGATAATCCGTCGCGCGCGGTTCGCCGTAGATAAAATCGTCCATCGCGACGACATCGACGCTGTTCGTGCCGTCAATATTTCCGGCTTGCAGATTCGCGTTGCCGAGCCGAATAATGATCTTCGCGACCCGTTCGCCGGCGTTGAACGAAGTTCCGATAAAACTCAAACCGTTGTTCGCGACATTGAGTGAGCTGCCGGAAATCTTGGTGCCGGTCGGGTCGTAATATTCGATAAAAGTATTACTGCTGTCAACATCGCAGAAAACCGCGCCGAAACCGCTGACGGTCGCCGGAACGTTCGTCCCGGGAATGAAAAAGAGAATTTCGATCTCATTGGCAAAACGGGCTTGGAATAACCTTTGCGCGCTAAAGGTTTGAAAAATGAACTCATAGCTTGCGTCGATATTGGCGAAGCGTGCGGCGGTGCCGCTGCCATTGTTGGCGCTTACTCTGAATTGATGATTTCCGCCGATATTGGCGATCGAGTGGAAAACCACGCCGCGCGGGCTGTTGACATTAAAAAAATTGAACGGGAGCGCATTCGGCTCGGCAACAGTGTCGGGCACGCCGTCCCAGTTGATCTCGCGGCGTCCGGTCGTGAACGAACCGCCGACACCGTTGTTGACGCCGCCGAGATCGGTGCGGAATTGGGTCACTGCCGCTTGGATCGCCGCCGCATTGGCACCGGCAGCGACTCGGATGACGGCGGCGGCAGACGCCGAACCGGCGCACGCCAGTAAAACAAAACTACTCAGCCAAAAGCCATGAAAAAGGTTTTTCATAATCTAAATCTCCTCTGAAATCCTTGAAATTTATTTGCAACGAAATGTAACGTTGAGATCAAGATATAGCTTTTCGGCGCGCGAGTCCTTAATTTTTGATGAGATTTCGCTGAAAAAACGATGAGAACGGCGAAAATGCGTTGAAGACGGCAATCGTCAATCGTGAATCGGCAATCGTCAATCCAAAACTTTGAGCGACTTGATTAATTACTCTTATTTCGATTGACTGTTGACGATTCACGATTGACGTCTTTTAATCCTTCAAAAGTTTAATCCGCGAAAGATTTGTTTTTTGCTTCATACAGGCGAGAAACGAGATCAGACAGATAAAAATCTCGCCGCCGGCACCGCTTTCAAAATGAGTGTGGTTGATCTTGACGAATTGCAGCAGCTTCTCGGCTTGAGTCGTAAACAGCGACGAGGCTTCGCGCAGGGAAATAAAATCAACTTCGCGCCCGCAATCCCGGCAAAATATGAGATGAGTCTTGGCTTTTTTTCGAACGAGCTGGACGCGTTCAAACTCGATAATCAATTCCCTCTGTTTCTGAATTTTCATAAACCGGCTTTTTCTACTCTCGCAGCAGATAATTTGTGTTTTACACAAACTGCGCTAAAATCGGTGATAATTCCCACAAATAGTGGCGCAAGTTTGTTTTACAGTAAAATGAGCGGCAAATTCTTTAGAAAGTTATGAAATTTTTCTGAAGAAATTATGAAGAAAAACGATGGAAGATTTATTCGGAAAAATTTACAGTTTTGACAAATTTCAACTTGATGTCGCCGAAAGACTTCTTTTCGACGGCGCGCGGACCATTCCGCTTGCCCCGAAGGTTTTTGACACGCTGCTTTTACTGGTCGAAAACGCCGGACGTGTGCTGAGCAAAGAACGAATGCTCAAAGAGATTTGGGAAGATAGTTTTGTCGAGGAAAACAATCTCGCGCAGAATATTTCTTACTTGCGCCGGATTTTGGGCGAAACCAAAGACATAAAGTTTATCGAAACCGTTCCGAAATACGGCTACCGGTTTATCGTGCCCGTTCAATTGGTTGAAGATGTCACGGAAACCGTCACCTATGAACATACTCAAGCACGAATTATGATCCGCGAAGTCATCGAAGAGGAAGAAGAAAGGGAGACGGGAAGACGGGAAGACGTGAAGATAATTTTCGATTCGGAAGCCGCCGGTTTTTCTCCGGCTCTCCCCTTTTCCCCTTCTCCGCTTCTCTCCGCCGCCGTGCCCGAAACCCGGTATGTTGAGAACGGCGATGTCAATATCGCTTATCAGGTGATCGGCTCGGGCGATCTCGATATCGTTTTCGTGATGGGCTGGGTCTCGCATCTCGAATATTTCTGGAAACAACCGCTCTTTGCCGCCTTCTTGAATCGCCTCGCCTCGTTTTCGCGGCTCATTCTTTTCGATAAACGCGGGACGGGTTTGTCCGACCGCGTGCCCTTGTCGGAACTGCCGACGCTCGAACAACGAATGGAAGATGTCCACGCCGTGATGGATGCCGTCGGCAGTGAGCGTGCCGTGCTGATCGGTGTCTCCGAAGGCGGACCGATGTGTTCGCTGTTTGCGGCAACTTATCCGGAGAAAACGACGGCACTCGTGATGATCGGGACCTATGCCAAACGGATCAAGGACGAGGAATATCCGTGGGGCGTTTCGCCGGCAGATCGGGAAGCGTTTTTCGAGCTGATGCGGCGCGACTGGGGAACGGCGGTCGGGATCGAGGAACGGGCGCCGACGCTTGCCGGCGATGAGGAGTTTCGGAGTTGGTGGGCGGAATATTTGCGGATGGGGGCGAGTCCGGGGGCGGCGGTCGCGTTGACGAAGATGAATGCCGAGATCGATGTGCGGAATGTGCTGCCGTCGATCCGGGTGCCGACGCTGGTCATGCACCGGAGCGGAGATCTGTGTTTGAAGGTCGAAGAAGGGCGGTTTGTGGCGTCGCGGATACCGGCGTGCAAATATGTCGAGTTGGGCGGGATCGATCACTTGCCGTTTGTCGGCGAGCAGAACGAGATCTTGGACGAGATCGAGGAATTTCTGACGGGGATGAGGCACGCGGAAGAATACGATCGTGTTTTGGCGACCGTCATGAGCGTTAAGATCGCCAACTTAGAAACAGTAGATGATTTGAAATTAAGAAAGTGGCTGGAATTTTTGAGAGACTCCCATATTTACGTCCGGCGCCAATTAGAATTATTTCGAGGTAAGGAAGTAAGATTTGACGAAAACGGATTGCTGGCGGTTTTCGATGGACCGGCGCGGGCGATCCGCTGCGCGATGGCAATCAACGATTCGGCGGAACGTTTGAATATTTCATTAAAAACCGGCTTGCACACGGGCGAGTGCCAGGTTACGGAAAAAAAACACAGCGGCGTGGCGGTCGAGTTTGCGCAAAAAATCGCTCAAGCCGCAAATTTGGGAGAGATTCTGGTTTCACGAACAGTCAAAGACCTGGTCGCCGGCTCGGGTTTGGAATTCAAGCAAAATGAAAGAAAATCATTAGCCGATACTCAGGAGAGATGGGAATTATTCACTGTCAAAGGAACAGAGAAATGATCGATAATTGACCAACAAATCAAAAGCCCTAATCGTGAAAAGTCACGATCGTGGCGCCCCAACTGCCCGAAAGTTCGTCGGCGGTTTTGAAGGATTTGACGAAATCGGTTTGCTCCAAAACTTTGCGAACCGTTTCGCGCTGAACGCCGATGCCTTTACCGTGAATGATCCGCACGAGCCGAAAGCCTTTTTTGTGTGCTTCCGTCAGATAGGCTTCGGTCACGGCTTTGACATCACGCGGCGCAAAGGCGTGCAGGTCGATCGAATCGGTAATTTCGAGTTCGACGGGTTCGGAGAATGGATTGTCTGATTCAACGTCTGACATTGTTTGGCTTTTGGTTTTTGGTTTTTGGTTTTTGTTTTATCTTATTACCTTTTTAACTTATTTACCTTCTTTTGTTTCGTAATTCGCCATATCTTCGGGGAGTTTGAGCTTGTAGCGGCTTTTGTCGAAGGTCACGACAAAGCGTTTGTCTTCGAGAACTCCGCTATTTTTGTTCCGTAGACGAAGCGTAAAGGTGCGCGTGTCGCCGGTGCCTTCCATTTTCATCGGAAGTTTTCCCCAAACTTCGCCGATCAGCGGGTAAATACGGTAATGAGATTGGTCGTATTTGTCGTAGCCGAGCAGCAAAACCCCGTCAAATTCAGGTTCTACGCCGTCAACGGCTTTGACGATATTGGTACGCGACAGAATCACCCAACTGCTCGGTTTGGAAGTAACTTTCGGGTCATCCTTGATCGAAGTGTCGATACCGTCAATTCGCTGCCAGGTGACAAATTTTTTGTTGTTCTGCTGGTAAAAAACAATGTCGGTCGGAACTTGAAGTTCGACCTGTCTGCCAAAAACCCAGCCCGACGGGGCGGGCGAAACCGACGGGTCAAGCCGGACTTTGTACCAAATATCGTATTTTTCGTCCATCTTATCAGGCTCGTCGTCGGTCTTAGCGGCTTCGATCTCAGCGTTTTTCGTCTTCGGCTTTGGTTTATTTAAGGCGTCTTTGCTCGCATCATCGGTCGTATCTTCGGCTTTCTGAACAAATTGCCAGGCGATGATATCAAATGTCGAACCGTTGTCGAGTTTGACCAAAACATTATCGTCGCGCTGTTCGGGCGATAAACGCAGATTTGTTTTGTTGCGAAGCAATCCGCTTGCCTGCGGCTGGGCGTCCTTATCTTCTTCGGCGAGTTTTTTTGATTTATCGAGAACATCGCTCGTGATGATATTTTGCGCTTCGATCCAACCTTCGGTCTGGTCTTCATCGCGGGCGCGAACGCGATACCAAAAAACTTTTTCAAATTCGACCTGATCGACAATATCGAGTTGGTCGCCGCGTTTGACTTCCAAAAGATCGGAGGCAACGACCGCGTAAGAAGTGCGGATTTGCGCTTTCTTGGCGATGACCGTACAAGTGCTGCTCAAACCGACCACCGAGACGAGGCTGTTATAGACACCGCTGACCAATCCGCAGCCGCTCAGCCCGGCAGAGGCTAATAAAATTACCGATAAAATAAAGACTTTTCTTAAATTCATTTTGATGATTCCGAATTTTTTCGCCAGTTATTATAACCTAACTTGTCCAATAAATCCTTTTGCCGACCATTCAATTTGGACTTTACGCTTAATTTTGTCGCAAAATTATCCGTCGCCGATTCGATGCCGATCACGTCCAGATCGGTTTGCCAACCGATATTTTCCGTTCCGTTGATATATTTTTCAATGATCGTTTGAAGTTCGCGGCGGCTTTGAAAAACATTCAAAATCGCGCTGTTGCCGTCTTGCCTTTGGGCGGAAAGTTTGTGTTTTTGATAGATTTCGCGCAAGATCTCAGGCAGCGCGTCTTTGCCTTTCGATTTTTGCAAAAGCACAATATCGATCAGAAAGGCGACGAGCATTCCGCGCGCGTAAACCTGCGTATTCGCGCCGTTCCAACGGTTTTTCGAGGCGTCGATGAGCGAAACCCGCTGACTTTGTAAAGTATCGATCGAATGCGCCCGCCCGAGCGTATCCAGAAAATCCTCAAAACGGATTTGATTCATCGCGACCGCCGTTTTGAGCGACGCGTAAAGCGCGAAACCTTCGTAAAACCAATCGTAATTGCCCGCTAAGTTGACGCCGTTCGGAAACCAAAGGTGAAAAATCTCGTGCCGAAGCTGTTCGTGAAGTCTTTGCAGACTCTGCGTCTTAAAATTCATTTCCGACGAAAAGATCGTGATATTCGCACCGCGTGTTTCGGCTTCCCAACGCCCCGTTTTCACTTCGCGCGGAAATTTCCCGAGAAAAATCTGAGCTTTTTCAAAGGCGCGCCCGCCGAAAAGTTTTTCGTAAAAAGCAAAAATACCGCTTGCCGTCTGAAACGCTTCATCGTCGGACACCTGCCATTCGCCCGAAATTATCAAATTCAATTTTGCCGTGCCGACCGCGATTTCCTTTTCGCGCCAATTTTTGCCGACATAAAAAATCGCCTTTTCAACATCGGAAACTTCAAAAAACTCTGTCGAAGATTTTTTTTCAATGCCCGCTACGCGCCAATCTTTCGGCAATTCGAACATTATTTTTGCCGAGGTTTTCTCCGCTAATTCGGGCAGCAGATCGCCGGGCATCAAAATTCCCTGTTCTTCCGCAAGCCACGAAACGTGCGCCAACGCCGAGACGTTTTTCGGAACCGTCAAATCCGCCTTGTAACTCCACGCCCGAAAATCGTTTTCCGCCAAAAATTCGCCGTCCGCCAGTTTTTTATAATTGATCGCTTGCCCGTTTTGATCGAATAAACTGACCTCTGAAATTCGCGCTCCCAAATTCTCGTTTCCGGCATAAGATTTTAGAAAAGAAAAGTTTGTAACATTTTTCGCGTTGGTCGCGTCTATGAATTTGCCTTTAACAAATACGTTTGAATCCGTAATTTTTATTTTTGCTTCGACCGTCTGCGCCGCCGCGTTGCTAAACGTTTGTAAAATCAACGCGAAAACGAAGGCGGCGTAATAAATCGGTTTTAAAGGTTTTGACATCGGATAAAATGCGGAACTAAAATAATTATTTGGTCGTAAGCGTTTTAGGTTCTCAACTGTTAAGAATAAAAAATTTTATGAGTCTTATCAAAGTTGTCATTTATACTTTAGCTTTTTTGTTGAGCCTTTTGTTTTTGGGACGCTTTTTTTTCTAGGGCGAATGGCACGACTCAAAAATTCTTTTGCGGCTGTCTTTATCGGTGAACGCGACGTGTTCCCGGCATACCTCGCTGCACGAAATTATAAAGCAACGGCGGTCAAATCGAGACCGCTTTTTTATTTTAAAATTTTATTTTTATGAGTGAATTAAGAAAAATCAAACGCGCATTAATCAGCGTTTCGGACAAAACCGGTATTTTGGAATTTGCCAAAGAATTGGCGGATTTCGGCGTGCAAATCATCTCAACCGGCGGAACTGCGCGGAATTTGCGCGAAAACGGAATCGAAGTAACGGAAGTTGCGGAAATCACCGGTTTCCCGGAAATGATGGACGGACGCGTGAAAACTCTGCATCCGAAAATTCACGGCGCGTTTCTCGCCCTGCGCGATGACGAAAATCATATTCGATCAATGCGGGAACACGCGATCGAGCCGATCGATCTGGTCGTCGTTAATCTTTATCCGTTTCAGGAGACGATTGCCAAAGAAGACGTTTCGCTTGCCGAAGCGGTCGAAAACATCGACATCGGCGGACCGGCGATGATTCGTTCCGCTTCGAAAAACTGGCGCGATGTCGCCGTTCTTACGGACGCCAAACTTTATGCAAGCGTTTTGGAAGAATTCAGATCAACCGGCGGAAGTTTGAGTCTTGAAACGCGCCAACGCCTCGCAGCCTTGGCTTACACGCGCACCGCCAGCTATGATCTGGCGATTTCTTCGTATCTTGCCAAACAGCTTTCAAACGAAGATCTGGAATTTCTCGAACCATTTAATCCGCTCGAAAATTTAATAATTATCGAATCCGAAGAGATTTTTGAAGAAGCTGCCGAAAATGACGATTTGCCCGAATTTGAAACGATCGAACTCGAAAAAGTCGCGGATTTAC
>CADEFG010000075.1 GCA_902826505.1 uncultured Acidobacteriota bacterium | reverse complement strand
AAGCGCCGTGCATAGTTTTTCGATTCGAAAAACTAAAACAACCCGTTTTGTTCTATACAGCGGTCGAAAAAAAATTACCGCCGGAAATAATAAAGAAAATTTTGAGAGATTTTTCGATTCGAAAATTCGGCTAACGATCGCCGAATTCGCTGAATCGAGGGTTTTTGTACATGCCGGGGTGGTTGGTTGGAAAGGAAAAGCAATTATTTTGCCGGCAAGAAGTTTTCAGGGTAAAACAACCCTTGTTATGGAATTGACTAAGCTGGGGGCAAAATACTATTCTGATGAATATGCGGTTTTGGATGAAAACGGTTTTGTTCATCCATTTCCGAAAACCCTTTCGATTCGCGGAATCCTCGATGAATATCAACAGGTTGAGTTTCCGATTGAAAAATTTGGGGGAGTGGTCGGAGTTGAACCGTTACCGGTCGGGATGATTTTACTGACTGAATTTAATGCGGATGCCAAATGGCAACCACAGATTTTGGGGGAAGGTTTGGGGATCTTGGAATTGCTATCTCATACCATTCCAATCAGATATAATCCAAAATTCTCCCTAAAAGTCTTGAATAAAACAGTAAATCGTGCCATAATCGTCAAAACTGAAAGGGGCGAGGCAAAAGATTTTGCTTTAAAATTGCTTAGCTTCTTTGAAAATAAAGCATAAAAGAGCTTTATTATTGAAATAACACTGAAAAAACTGAAAAAACTGAGATAATATTTTTGTCTAAACTTAGGAGGAATTAATGAAGAGTTCACAAATCCCTGTTGCTCGAAAGGAAGGACTGGTAATCCAAGAAACTTCTGATGAAGTTTTGGTCTATGACCTGACCACCAATAAAGCTCATTGTTTAAACCAAACGGCTGCATTTGTTTGGAAATCTTGCGACGGTAACAATTCAATACCAGAAATTACAAATTTATTTAAAAATGAAGTCGGGACGGAAATTCATGAGGATTTGATTTGGTTGGCAATTGACCAATTAAGCGATAAAAATCTTTTGGAAAAGGAAATGACCACGGCACTTGCTGGACGTTCGCGACGTGAAGTTATCAAAAAAGTCGGTTTGGCGGCAGTTGTTGCGCTGCCGGTGGTCGCCTCGTTACTGGCACCGACGAGCGTCATGGCGGCAACTTCCTGTTCGTGTGTTGCACCGGGTGACTGTTTAGCTCAAACCACTTGCCCCAGTACCGCAAATTGTAACGGTTCAAGTGTTTGCGCACCTTAAATTAAGGAAAGAATTTTCTTAAAAAAGAGTAGTGAGGAAATTGCCCTTCTTCACTACTCTTTGTCATTTTTATAAAAAAGGAAATGCATGAGGATGAATTAAAAAAAAATCGCTGGCTCAGCCTGCAGGCAAAAGTTTCCGAAGAGAAGATAAAAAAGGCTTTTTCATTGTTTCGTCAAAGCAATATTGAACCCATTTTGATAAAAGGTTGGGCGATTGCAAGAGAGTATCCGCAAATTTATCAGCGAAGCTATAGCGATATCGACCTATGCGTCCCACCGGATTTGTTTGAACAAAGCCGCCGGATACTTTTGAGTCAGGAAGCACGTGCATTAAATATCGATCTGCATAATGGTCTGAGACATTTGGATACTTTCGATTGGGACGACCTGTTTGAAAATTCAAAGGTGCTGTCGATAGATGGCTGTTTGGTGAGAATTCTGCGCCCCGAAGACCACTTGCGGGTGCTCTGCGTACATTGGTTAACCGATGGCGGTGCTCATAAAGAAAAGCTTTTGGATTTGTATTATTTGATCGAAAACCGCCGGGCTGATTTTGACTGGGAAAGATGTTTGGGGAAACTGAGTGATACTCGGCGAGATTGGATCATCAGGACGGTTGGATTGGTTTGTAAATATTACAGGTTGGAACCGGAATTATTACCATTTGCCGGGGAGATTGAATTTCAGCCAAAATGGCTTGTCAAAACTTTGGAAAAAGAATGGGCGAGTAACCTTCCACTCAAACCGCTTCACACTTTACTTGGAAACAGGATTGAACTATGGGAGCAGATAACAAAGCGAATTCCGCCAAATGCGATTCAGGCGACGATTGAAATGGAAGGGAAGTTGGATGAGAGTTCTCGGTTATACTATCAGTTGGGAAGTTTCGTTTTGCGGGTAATTCCCTCCGTAAAAAGGGTTTATACCGCTTTAAAAATAAAAACTTCGGTGGGAAATACGAATGTTGAGTGAAACGTGCGAAAAAATCGTAGTTGGTTTGGAAGCTTCATTTGGCGGCGGGAGTATTTCGATTTTGAAGGGTACTTCAGAAATCGATTTTGTGAAAGGAAGCCGGGAAGGTTCGAAATCTGAAGAAATTTTAGAAATGCTTGAAGAGATTTTAAGAAAAAATAATATCAATAAGAAAGAAATAGATTTGATCGTGGTTTCGAATGGACCGGGGAGTCTGACGGGCGGGCGGGTCAGCGTGGCAATAGCAAAAGGGCTTCGGACATCTCTAAAGGTCAATATTAAAGTTCTATCTGTTTTGGAGGCACTGACCCTTCAATCTATAGGGATTGAGAGGGAAGTTATTTCAGCTATTTATACACTGAAAACAGGAGTTATTTTGCAAAGATTTCAGTTTGCGGGCACGAAAAAAAAAGAATATTTTGGAAAAAAAATAGAAAATAATAAGAATCTGCGAGAATTTGTCGAAAAAATTGGCGAGTTTGAAGTCGCCAGAGATTTAAAGTTTGTCTTTTCGCAGGATCTTGTATCCGCAATCGAGACGGAATTTAAGCAAGATATAAAAAAAATTTTTCACTTGCAGAAAGTTGTTTCGGTTGAGGGAAGTTTTGCAAAATTACTAGGGTTGGCTGGAAGATTTATTTTGTAACAGGTGTCTTTTAAAAATTAAAAATTTTGCCTGCTACGCGTCTGATAATGTAGTCAAATTTCACACAACTAATTTAATAAATATTATTTATTTTTGGTGACTTATGGAAAGGCAATCTTTAAATTATACTTGAGCGCTAAACCATTTCTTTGCAGACTATTTCAATATAAAATAAAGTTTTATTGAAATAGCGTAACTCAAATATATTCATGCCAATCTCTCCGACAGTGCAATTTTGACAAGTGAGCTAATTTAATTAATGAATATTTCCAAAACTTGAAAAAGTATTTGCTAGTGTTATAAGATTTGGATATGCAAGGAAATTTATATCTTAATTCCAACGCATAAATCTTAATTTACGAGAGGAAAAACCGCCATGGACATGATAACCGTAGAATCATTAAAAGAAGAACTTATTAAGGAAAGTCAGACGTTCAAAGAACTTGCGCTCCAACATCAGAACTATGAAAAAAGACTTGCCGAACTAGCCGAATTAACCTATCCGAACGATGAAGAATTACTGGAAGAATCCGTCCTAAAGAAAAAGAAACTGGCGGTCAAGGACGAGATGTATGCACTAATACAGGAATATTCGGCTACTCATTAAAACTGACATCATAAAAAAGAATAAAGACGAAGCACGAATTTATATTTTTGCTTCGTCTTTATTCTTTTGGCAGCCGAGATTAGAAAACCCGATGATGTTCCTGAATGTCTGAAAGATTAGTAGATTTTTCCAAACCCGCGGCATTCCTGAAAAGAAGTCATTTTCTTCTATGCTTATCTGATTTATGGATTTACCGCTTTCCAGGTCAATTATCAAGGCGGTAGTATCGCCAGTGTTTACAATAATTGCATAATTCAAATAAATAAGCGGTTTGAAATTTATTCTGCCGGCAAGCCGCTTCTTCCAGATCAAATTACCATTTTTAGCTGAAAAGAAATAAACAAAATTATCGAAAGAAGTCACAAGAATTTTTCCGTAAACCTCGGTTAAACTCGAAACACTACCGCCTGTTTTTGCCTGCCAGATGGTTTTCTTGCCGATCAAATCAAAACAAAATAAACCACCGGACGAATCTCCGTAAAATATTTTATCCTCTGCCCAAATAATTGTTCTTAACGCTTTTCTGGATGGAAATTCCCATTCATTCTGCAAAACACCATCTCTTGGCGATAATCCCACAATCTTTCTATCAGTGAAGAGCAGTATGTTTTCTGAGCCTTTTAATCTATTGGTTGAAATAAAAGAAGAAATGCTACTTTCAAAGACTTTTGACCAGAGTAACTTTCCGCTATTCTTGTCCAAGCCTGCTGCAAAGCCTTTATCATTAAAGACAAAGAAATATTGAGAATTTAAATAACCGGCTGTTTTTCCCGTATTTCCTAGATCGATTTGCCAGTTTGTAAGACCTGTTGTTTCACTGATTGATCGAATTATTGAAGAGTTATTACCATTTTGGATTATTAGAAAAATATCTTTTCCATCCGAGACAGGTTTGAATTTAAGGATCCCACCTAAATCGGTTTTCCAAATTTCTGAACCACTTAATGGATTTATTGATTTTAAAAGGTTGAAATTGGAAAATGTTATATTTGTTACATTATCAGACGCAGGCTTCTCAATCAGCTCGCCTTTCGAGGGGATCGTCCAACATTTCTTAAATGGTAGTTCCCAATTCATTTCGCGAGCGGCTTCGAAATTCTCCTGCCCAGACAAATTCATAACAAAAAATATTCCCAAAATTAGAATTTGAAGAACACCCTTAAGAAATTTTTGATATTTTTGGGCGGGATTTTTTCTCAAAATGGGAAATTTATTTTTTAACATCAAATAATCAGTTTTTTTTACAAACACAAAAAGTCTCAAATATATTTTCCGGATTTAAAAAGTTAAAATCAAACTTATACATAGCGATTGATGCGGGTAATATCCGAAAAAGTTTGCTAAAATCTAAATCTAAGCGATAAAACTTTAATATTTTCTAAATGGAGAATCAACATATATGTCTTTTAACAAAATTACAATAATCGGAAATTTAGGGCGCGACCCTGAACTGCGTTACACTCCGCAGGGCGATGCGGTTTGCGATTTCTCGGTCGCGGTCAATGACCGTAAACGTGACAAAGCCGGTGAATGGCAGGATGTCGTAACATGGTTCAAAGTTACCTTCTGGCGCAAACAAGCCGAAAATGCCTCCAAATATTTGACGAAAGGGAGACAGGTCTATGTCGAAGGACGTCTTCAAACCGAAGAATGGACCGATCGCGATGGAAATAATCGCTTCACTCTCGCTATCCAGGGAACCGACATCCAATTCTTAGGCGAAATACGAAGCGACGGCAGCGATTCAAACCCGACACAGACCTCCGCCAACACTTATCCATCCTCCAATGACGATTTTAGTGGTCAGGCAACATCTCAAGCCGGGGATGACGACATACCTTTCTAAAATGCGAAATCAATGTTAAAAAAAATGGCTCTTGGTTATTTATCAAGAGCCATCCGAATTTACAAAACTTCCCATTTTACGAAATTTTCGGTATCTCTTTTCTAAAAGCTCTGTTTTTTCACATTTTATTAATCTGTGTAAATTCTTAAATATTTGTGTCCTGAGATTCTTCGAGATTTCATCGATCTCACCTTCTTTTTTGCTAAGTTTCCACCCCGAACTCTCAGAAATAACATCATCTATTAAACCAAAAGTCTTCAAATCCGTAGCTGTTAAACGTAGACATTCCGCCGCTCTCGGAGCCTGTCCGGCATCTTTCCATAAAATCGCCGCACAGCCTTCTGGTGTGATTACCGAATACACCGCATTCTCCATCATCAGAACACAATCTCCAACCCCAATTGCCAAAGCGCCTCCGGAACCGCCCTCACCAATTATTACAACAACGGTCGGAACTTTTAAGTTTGCCATCTCGCGCAGATTAAAAGCGATTGCTTCCGCCTGCCCACGCTCTTCAGCGTCGATTCCGGGATAAGCACCGGGTGTATCGACAAAAGTAATAACCGGTCTGCCAAATTTTTCAGCTAAGGTCATGACACGAAGCGCTTTGCGATAACCTTCGGGCTTCGTCATCGCAAAATTACGGAATCGCCGCTCATTTATATCACGCCCTTTTTGCTGTCCGATCACCGCGACTTCAATTTCCGCAATTTTTGCAAAACCGCAGATCATTGCCGCATCATCGGCAAAACGTCGATCACCGTGAATTTCTACAAAATCCGTAAAGATCGTATTCAGTAAATCCAGCGTATACGGTCGATCCGGGTTTCTCGCTTCCTGCACCCTTTCAAACGCCTTATTTTTTTCACCGCTCATAATTTTTTACAAAACCCATTGTACCTGACAGCCTTTTGCCTCCAATTCGTTTTCCAAATTTACCGAACCTTTGATACGCAAAGGTTGTGCGTAAATCCTCGCACTTAATTTATCATTTAGCGCAAGATTTAGAAAAACCTCGCACTGTCCTTTATCTCTGCTCAGCAAAGTAATCAGTGAGTCGAGATATTTTTCATCAATTTTCTCACAGGGAAGAGTGATCAATAGATTTTTTGCTTTTTGGGGAACCGCGTCTGCCAATCTCTTGGCATCCTCCAAAATCATTGTAATTTCGGTCCCGTCATTGGCTTCGATCTTTCCTTCAACGATCAGAATCTCATCATCCTTTAATATCTCAGAAAATTTTGAATAACTTTCCGACCAAGCCAAACATTTTAACCCTGCCGATTGATCTTCCAATCTAAAAATACAAAAACGGTTTCCTTTTTTACTATGTCTGACCTGTAATCCGGAAATAATACCGGCGATTACTACGCGATCACCAACTCTTATATCTTCATGATCGGCAATATTGACGATTTTCAATTCTTCAAGAGTTACTTTAAATTCGTCTAATGGGTGGATCGAAAGAAAAAAGCCAACCGACGCTTTTTCCTGCTTTGAAAGTTCGGAAGTTGACCATGCTTTTACAAATGGCAAAACAGCATCCAGGTCTGTATGCAGGCTTTCGCCGTCATTTGCACCAAATAATATATTCTGTCCGCGCATTTTGTCATTCCAAACTCTCTGTCCATGCGAAATTATCGCGTCGATCCCCGCAAAAAGGCGCGCCCGCCATATATTGACCTCAAAATCCGCCGGTTTTAACGAATCAAAAGCCCCGGCTGAAATCAAACTCTCGAGCGCTTTACGATTTAAAGAGCCCTGTTCAATCCGTTCCGTAAAATCAAGTACGGACTTAAAATTACCATTCTTTCTCGCTTCGATAATGGACTGAACACTTGCCGAGCCAATTCCTTTAATAGCATTCAACCCATACCGCACAGAATTTTCCAAGGGCGTAAATCCATGATCAGATTCATTGATGTCGGGCGGCAAAAGCTGCAGCCCGGTTGATTTCAATTCACTTGAGTACTTATAGACCTTCGCGCTGTCCTGTGATTCATGGGATAAAACAGATGCATAAAAATAAGTAGGAAGATGTGCTTTAAGATAAGCGGTCTGATAAGCTAAATAAGCATAAGCCACACTATGACTTCGATTAAACCCGTAATCGGCAAATTGAGCCATCAACCTGAAAATCTCCTCTGCTTTTTCCTTATTGATGCCTCTTTCGATCGCCCCCTTGACAAATTTTTCTTCATGCTTTGCCATTTCTTCGCGTTTCTTTTTACCCATCGCGCGGCGCATCATATCCGCTTCGCCCAGAGTATAACCGGCGAGCTTTTGCGCAAGCTGCATGATTTGCTCCTGATATACCAAAATTCCATAGGTATTCTGGAGAATTTCTTTCATTTCGGGAACGATATATTGAACTCTTTTTTCTCCCCGGTGTCTGGCAATAAAATCATCGACCATCCCACCATCCAATGGTCCCGGTCGATATAGCGCGTTTAATGCCGCCAAATCCTCTAATTCTTTGGGCTTTAGACGACGACAAATCTCCTGCATTCCCGATGATTCAAACTGAAAAATCGCCTCGGTTCTGCCGTCTCCGAACAAAGCCATCGTTTCGTCGTCATCGAGCGGCACTTGGCTCCAATCGATCTCCAGCCCTTTTCTTTGTTTAAGCGATTTTAAGCAATCACTTATCACTGTGAGCGTCGTTAAGGCAAGAAAGTCCATCTTAAGCATTCCGACTTTTTCGAGATCGTTCATCGTATATTGGCTGGTTAATTCATTCTTGGTTGAGAGTGTCACCGGCACCAATTCATGTAATGGCTTCGGCGAGATTACGACCCCTGCGGCATGCACCGAGGTATGTCTCGCACAACCCTCCAATCTTCTTGCCAAATCAACTAATTCCTGAATCTGCTTTTCATTTTCAACCGCTTTTCTTAGATCCGAAACCTGTTCGAGCGCTTGCGAAATGCTGATGTTTCGACCCCGCACGGGCGGCGGGATCATTTTGGCGACTTTTTCAACGTCGCCATAGGGCATATTTAATGCCCGCCCGACATCTTTGATCGCCGCTTTTGAAGCCATCGTCCCGAACGTGATGATTTGACAGACCGATTCGCGCCCGTAAAACTCCGTCACGTGGTTGATCACTTCCGCCCGCCCGCGGACACAAAAATCAATGTCAATATCGGGCATCGATATTCTTTCGGGGTTGAGAAATCTTTCAAACAAAAGGTCATATTGTAAAGGATCGACATCCGTAATTCCCAAACAATACGCAACCAGTGAACCCGCCGCGGAACCTCTGCCGGGACCGACCGGAATTTCTTTTTGCCGGGCATATTTAATAAATTCCCAAACAATCAGAAAATAACCCGGAAATCCCATATTCCCGATAATTAAAATTTCACTTTTGATTCTTTTTTCGTAATCTTCAAAAGTATATTTTAATTTTTTCTCTTCCAGAAGCGGTTCCCAAACAGTTCTTTTTCGTTCCTCAAAACCTTCCAGCACGACCTTTTCAAAATATTCATCGGTTGTTCGGCAATTTGAATTTGCCGGGATCGGAAATTCCGGCAGCGTCAGTTCCTCACCTTTGGGAAGCTCGGTCTGGCACATTTCGGCAATCTTTAAAGTATTTTGCAGAGCATCCGGCAGTTCATTTCCAAAAAGCTCCCACATTTCGGCTGCCGAACGCAGATAAAACTTTGAACTCCCAAAAACCGTCCGGGTCGAATCGTTGATTGTTTTTCCTTCCCCGATACATAACAAAACCTCATGCGCCCGCGCATCATCCTCGTTTAAGTAATGCGCGTCATTGACAGCGACCAATGAAAAATCGTTCTTTTTTGAAAATTCGACAATTTTTCGGTTTATTTTCTTTTCGTCCTCTAAGCCATGATCCTGAATTTCAATAAAGAAATTTTCCCGACCAAGGATATCTTCAAACTGTTTTGCCCTAAAAAGGGCTTTTTCATCATCACCGTTTGCCAGAAAGTGATGAATTGCCCCTGTTTTGAATGACGTTAAACCAATTAAGCCCTCGCTTCGCTCTGCCAGCAGCTCCAAGTCGATTCTGGGTTTGTGGTGAAATCCTTCGGTAAATGCTTTCGATGCCATATAAACCAGGTTTTGATAACCTTTCAGGCTTTTCGCCAACAAAACCAGATGATAGAATGGTCGCTCGCCTGATTTGATCGCCGCCGATCTGTCAAAACGACTTTCAAAAGTCAGGATCGCTTCATAACCAATGATCGGTTTTAGTCCGTTCGCTTTGAGTGTGTTATAGAAGGTTATTGCGCCATACAGATTACCGTAATCCGTGATGGCGCAGCCACTCATTTCAAGCTCCTTCAATCGCGCAGTCAACGGCTTGATTTGGATTGTGCTTTGCAAAAGGCTATAATCCGTATGTAAATGCAAATGGACGAAATCTTTGGTTTTACGTCGTATTTTATCGTTATTTTCCTGTTCCATTTTGTTGTTTTTAGAGTTAGAATCTCAAATTGATTATGAAAAAAGTTTATCTGGAAACTTTCGGCTGTCAAATGAATGTTTCCGATTCAGAGAGAGTTGCGACGATCCTCGAAGCAGACGGGTTTGAAATAACACCATTTGAAGATTCCGCCGAAATCATTTTATTAAATACCTGCTCCGTCCGCGAAAAGGCTGAGCATAAACTGTACACGAGAATCGGGCAAATTCGTAAATCAAAACAAAACAAATCGGCAATGGTCGGCGTTCTCGGCTGTGTTGCGCAATTAGAAGGCGAAACGCTTTTTAATAAAAGCGAGGGAATTGATTTCATATTGGGAACCAAAGCCGTCGGCAGAATTGCAAGGGCGATCGAAAACTCGAAGGTGGGTCAAAAACAGTTCGTCGATTTGGGTGAACGAGAGGAAAACTATGATTGGTTCGTTTCCGAGCATCAAAGACACTCACCCTTCATTTCGTTTGTCCCGATCATTGAAGGCTGTAACAAGTTCTGCACATATTGTATCGTCCCTTTTTCGAGAGGTCGCGAGAAAAGCCTGCCCGCCTCGTCGATCATCAAAGAAATCTTGAAACTGCGTCAGGAAGGCGTTAAGGAAGTCCACTTAATTGGTCAAAATGTTAATAGTTACCGACCGCCAACCGATTCCAGACTCGAAGATTTTAAAGGTGCCACGCCTTTTTCCAGACTGCTCCGGGCTGTCGCGGCGACCGGCATCGAAAGAATAAAATTTGCCACTTCTTTTCCCAGAGATTTTCATACCGACATCGTTGATGCGATCAACGAATTTGAAAATCTCTGTAACTGGGTTCATCTGCCGGTTCAATCGGGAAGTGATAAAATTTTAAAAACGATGCGCCGCGGTCATACCGTCGATAATTATTTGAAAAGAATTGATAAAATCCGTTCGAGTCCCCGCCAAATATCATTATCGACCGACATCATTGTCGGATTTCCGGGCGAGACCGACGCGGATTTTCGAGAAACCCTCAAACTTGCCGAGTATTGCCGATTTGACAGCGCCTATCTATTTAAATATTCTCCGCGCCCTGGGACACCGGCTTTTGCAATGCCCGACGATGTTTCTGCCGAAGAAAAAACAGCCCGTTTTTTGGAACTTGAAAAGGTCTTAAGACACAGCCAATTCAACAGTTTACAAAATGAATTAAATAAATCACTGGAAGTTTTGGCGGAAGGTTTTTCAAGTAAATCAAAAGAATTTTTAACCGGGCATTCAAAATGTCACAAGATCGTCAATTTTGAAGCCGGTGAATCGTTTTTGGGACAAATCGTTAATGTGCAAATTACCGAATGCAAAACCAACACATTGTTTGGTAAAATAATGTGATTTTTTTTTATAATATTTTTGAAATGCTAGTTGAAGTAAAAATCGGTGCGCTTATAATGGATCCTAACAGTAACTCTCCAATTGTGGTGCTGAAAGGGGTCGATTCGGATACGATTCTGCCGATCTGGGTCGGTGCTTTTGAAGCCAATGCAATTGCCCTCGAGATCGAAAAAATTGTTCCCCAGAGACCGATGACCCATGATCTGATCCGAAATCTGATAGCCGAAATCGGTTACAAAGTGGTCCGTGTGATCATTACCGATCTCCGCGAAAATACTTTTTATGCGCAGATCGAATTAACAAATGAACAGGGAAAGATAGTCACTCTCGATGCCCGCCCCTCCGATGCCATCGCGCTCGCTTTACGATCCGATTGTGCGATTTTTGCCGAGCAAAAGGTTCTGGACATCTCCGCATCAACAACCAATTCTGAAACGGCTATTGAGAGTGATTTACCTCAAACCAAAGAAGACTGGCCTGACTTAATAGGCTAAATATATTTTTTAATAAAAAGAATGATTATTGTCATTGCAAACCAAAAAGGCGGCGTCGGAAAAACAACCACGGCGATAAATCTTTCAGCGGCTTGTGCCCTGCAGGGTAAAAGAGTTTTGCTGATCGATCTGGATCCGCAGGGAAACAGCTCGCTTTCATTTATAGACTCTGAAAATATCAATGGCAGTGCTTTTGAGCTTTTGACCGAGGTCGACCAGCCATGGGTAAATTTTATCCATAAAACAAAGGTCAACAAGCTTGATATTGTTCCTTCGAAGATCAGTCTCGCTAAACTCGAAGCCAAACTGGTTGGTGATTTCGATGCGATTTTCAGGCTCCGCGACCGGATTGAGGAGATCCGCCAAAATTATGACATAATATTTTTCGACACGCCTCCGACACTTGGTATCATTACCGTGAATGCGCTGGTTGCGGCAACTCATATCCTGATTCCG
>CADEFG010000074.1 GCA_902826505.1 uncultured Acidobacteriota bacterium | reverse complement strand
GAAGCGCAAATGGCAGCCGAAGATGAAGGATTGATTCCCGTCAATAAAACCCAGGAACGTCTCGAAGCGATCAAAAACCAAATTACCGAACAATCATTGAACGACACCGAAACCGTCGTCAGCACGCTTCGCGGCTGGCTCCGGGAAACAAACTGAAATTTTCGATAATTTTTATAAAATATGTCACCGAACGTTGAAGAAACAATTGAAACTCTCGATTCGCCAAACGCAGATTTGGCAATGCCGCTCGAATCGACCGCGCTCGAACTTCGCCCGCCTGATGCGTTGATGACCAGCGCCCGCAAAGCCGCGATCTTATGTCTGTCGCTCGGCGAAGAAGCGGCGACCGCGCTTTTTAAGCATCTCGATGAGGACGAAGTCCAGATCTTGTCAAAGGAACTGGCACTTTTGCCCGATGTCAAATCGCACGTTGCCGACGGCGTCGTCGAAGAATTTCACCAGCTTTTGACCGCCCGCACGTACGTCACGATGGGCGGCGTCGATTATGCCAAACGCCTTTTGATCCGCAGTTTCGGCGTCGAACAAGCCAAGCGTTTGACGGATAAAGTCCTGCTTTCGCTCGAAACACCGGCGAGCTTTGAAACACTGCAAAAAACCGATCCGCAACAGCTCGCGAAACTTTTTCAATCGGAACATCCGCAAACGATCGCCGTCGTGCTGGCGCATCTCGATCCCGAAACGGCTTCGACCGTTCTGCAGCAATTGCCCGAAACGATGCGCGGCGACATCGTTTTGCGGCTTGCCGCACTCCAGACCGTTTCGCAGGACGTTGTTAAACGGATCGCCCACGTTTTGAACCAGAAACTTTCCGCCGTCAGCGGAATAAGCCGTACAAATGTCGGCGGTGTCCGCGCCGTTGCCGATATCTGCAACCGTCTCGACCGCGAAACGATGAAGCTGATGATCGAGCAGATCGAGGCAGGAAATCCTGATCTTTCGCTCGAAATCCGCAATATGATGGTCACTTTCGAGGATATTCTGCTGATCGACGATGTCGGCATCCGCGAAATCATGCAGCGGATCGATAAAAAGGTTCTCGCGCTCGCGCTCAAAGGCACGGTTCCCGAGCTTCAGGAACGTTTCTACGGAAATATGTCGAGCCGCGCGGTCGAAATGATGAAGGAAGAAATGGACTTTATGGGTCAGGTCAAAATGAAAGACGTGACGGGCGCCCAACGCGAGGTCGTCGAAGTTTTACGCCTTTTGGATGAACAGGGCGTGGTCAGTCTCGGCGGTGCCGGCGGAGCGGATGAATATGTTAGCTAAAGTCGTCAAAAGTCACGCGGTTCTGGAATTTTCGCCGTTTTCCTTCCCGGAAATCGGCAATCCCGAATCATCTGCAAAAACCGTCAATGAATTCATTGTGCCCGGTTTGAGCGAGATCCAAGCACCGGAAACTGCGGAAATTGAGGTCGAATCCGGCGTTGATGAATTTTCAAATCTTGAGGATATTCTCCAAAACGCCCGCGACGAAGCCGCCAAAATCATCGCGCAGGCTGAAGACCACAGCGAAAATATCGCGCAAGCCGCCCGCGAAAAAGCCGAGCAGGAAGTCGCAGCCCGATTTGCGGCGGAAGTTTCGGCGCAAGCCGCGGAGATGCGCGAAAAATTAGCCGAAACGATCGAACAAATTTCGGCATTATCGGACGAAATCACAACCCGGCTCGAAAAAGATCTGGTCAAACTTGCCCTTCAGATCGCCAAAAAGGTCGTCGCCCGCGAAGTGACGATCGACCGCGAGATCGCGATGACGCTCGTCAAAGTTTCGCTCGGCAAACTTCACAACCGGTCGATTGCCGAAGTTCATTTGAATCCCGAAGATTTTACCTTTGTCCAGGCGCAGCGCGAAAAGCTCGATTTTCGCGGCTCGCTCGATCTCGTCGAAGACCGTTCGATCTCGGTCGGCGGCTGCTTGATCCACACCGAAACCGGCGATATCGACGCGCGGATCGAATCGCAATTCGAAGAAATTGCCCACGGTTTATTCAACTAAAATGCTGTCAACCTATTTTCAAAAACTTGAAAAACTTGACCCGCTCAAATCGATCGGGCGCGTTTTGCGCTCCGTCGGTTTGATCATCGAATCGCAGGGACCGGCGGTTTCGGTCGGCGATCTTTGTTATCTGCCGACAAAAAACGGCGAGCGCACGACGATGCTCGAAGTCGTCGGTTTTCGCGACAATAATGTTTTGCTGATGCCGCTCGGACAAATGCCGCCGGTGCGCGTCGGAGATTCGATCATCGCCGCCGGCGTCAAAAGCGAGATCGGTGTCGGCGAACAGCTTTTGGGCAGAACGATCGATGCGCTCGGGCGTCCGCTCGACGATCTCGGCGCGCTCAAAACCGACGAGTTTTACCCGCTCACGCGCAACACGACGAATCCGCTTTCTCGCGCCAATATCGACGCGCCGCTCGAAACGGGCGTCCGCGCGATCGACGGCATGCTGACGATCGGCGCGGGTCAGCGGATCGGGATTTTCGGCGGTTCGGGCGTCGGCAAATCGACGCTTCTCGGAATGATGGCAAAACGTTCGGCGGCTGACATCAACGTAATTGCGCTGATCGGCGAACGCGGGCGCGAAGTGCGCGAATTTATCGAAAACGAGCTTGGGCTTGAAGGAATGGCACGCTCGGTCGTCGTCGTTTCGACCTCGGACGATTCGGCTTTGGTCAGAATCCGCGCGGCACTCGCGGCAACGGCGATCGCCGAATATTTCAAGGATCAGGGCGCAAACGTTCTGTTGATCATGGATTCCGTGACGCGCTTTTGTATGGCGCAGCGCGAGATCGGACTCGCGGCGGGCGAACCGCCGTCGTCGAAAGGCTACACGCCGTCGGTTTTCGCGCTCCTTCCGAAACTTCTCGAACGCGCCGGAAAATTTGAGGGCGGCGGCTCGATCACCGGATTTTACACGGTACTGGTCGAAGGCGACGATATGAACGAACCGATTGCCGACGCCGTCCGCTCGATCCTTGACGGACATATTGTTTTGTCGCGCGCGCTCGCCGCGCAAAATCATTACCCGTGCATTGATGTCTTAAATTCGGCGTCGCGGCTTTTTTCGACCGTCGCCGAAAAAGAGCATCGAACGCAAGCCGGAAAGCTGCGCGAGCTGCTCGCTTCGTATCAAAAAGCCGAGGATCTGATCAATATCGGCGCCTATCAGATGGGCAGTAACCGGACGATCGACCTGGCGATCGCGCGGCACGAAGAGATCAATAATTTTCTCAAACAGGAACGTGATGAAGAAGCACCGCTTCAAAATTCGATCGAAAATCTACTCAATATCAAAACCGTATGAAAAAGTTCAAATTTACATTAGAAACCGTTCACAATGTCCGCGAAATGAAACAGGAAAACGAACAGCTCGTGCTGACACAGCTGCAAGCCGAAGTCACAAAAGCCGCCGAACAAATCGAAAAACTCGAAGAAGCCTATCTGCGAGCGATCGAAAGTTACGGCAGAAAACTCGAAAGCGGGCGCGCCATGAACATCGGCGAAATGGAACTCGAAGCTTTACATCTTTCGGCGCTCGAACGCCAAAAACGCCGCGCCTACGAGATTTTGGAAGAAAAAAAACAGGCGTGCCGCATTCAGAGCGTCAAGCTCGCCGCCGCTGCGCGCGAAGTTAAAATAACCGAGCGGCTCCGCGAAAATCAGGCGCTGCGCTACCGTCAAGAATCCGACAAACACGAACAAACCGCTTTGGATGAAATGGTTTCCGCCAATTTCGCCCGCAATCTGACGACCAATCAAGGATAAATTTATGAATATGATCTCTTTTGCAAATTTCGATAAATTCGGTAATCAAAACAGTTTTTTCCCGAATGCCGAACCGGACGAAAAAACCGAAGACTTTTCAATGATCTTGAGTAATATCGTGGTCGCGCTCCAATCGCCCGATCTGCCCGTAAAATCCTCGACGAACGAACCGAACGCCGATTTTAATGTTTTAATTCCAAACGCGCCAAAACAGGAAATCATGGCGGGCAATCTTCAAACCGATGATAATTTGCTCGAACTTCCCGCTTTCGGGCAATTTCCTTTCAAACCTTCCAAATTCGAAACTTTCCCCGAACTGCCGACCGGACAAACGCTTTGGGCGGGCGGCGAAGGCATCCGGCAGCGACTCGATCAATATAAATCCGCGCTCAAGGCAGACCAAAAAATTCCTGTGCCAATCAATGAAATTTTACCGATCGAAACGGCTGAAACGGTTTCCGAAAATCAAACCATCGATATTTTGCCCACTGCTCCAAGCGTTCAGCCGCTTTGGGCGGGCGGTCAGGGCATCCGGCAGCGATTGACCGAATTCAAATCCGAAATCAAATCGAATCAAAAACTTACCCAAAATCTCGACGAACTTTTTCAAGCCGAGATCAAACCGAAAACCGACAAACCGGAAATTTTACCGACACCCGGCGAACCGGTCAAAACCGCTCCGAAAACGGAATCGGCGAAACTTCCCTTTTTCAAACCGGCACAACCTGCCGAAAATTTGACGCTCGCCCCGCAAGTTTTTCCGGCAATCGCGGATTCTGGCAAAACTGACAATTCCAAACTTGAAACGCTTGCTTTAGATTCTCAAAAGTTCACGACAAAACCCTCGGAAGTCGAAATAAATCCCGAAATCACTAAAAACGAGATCAATGATTTCGACGCCCGGCGCGAAACTTCAGATTTTCAGACCGCTCAAAAATTTTCCTTAAATGTTGAAACGAAACTGCCCGTCGCCGAACCGAACGTCGCCGGTTTTGATTCAAATCCGACAGATCTTGAAATTGCGCCGAATCCGCCGGAAATTCTGCTCAAACCCAAATATGTTGACAACAAACTGACCGGAGTTGATCCCTCGCCCAACGAAATTCATTCGATTCTCGGAACTTTTGACCGATTGCAGAAGAAGGCGGGTATCAAAGCGAACGCGGTCGAAACGGTTCGCCAAAATACGGGCGCTAACGACAATTTCTTCGCCGCTCAAACAAACCGAACTCAAAATCTTTGGTGGAACGCGCAGCCCTCGAATGATAAAAATCCGAAAACCGGTTTTGCCGAATTTCCGCAATCGATAAATTTTAGCGACGGCGAAATTCTCAAACCCGAAACGGGTCTGAAAAACAGCGATCAAAACGGACAGTTAAATTTTGATAACTTCGTCAAAACAACTCAGCCGGAACGGTTCATTTTTGAACAAGGTCAGTCCAACCGACCGCCGGAAAATTCAAGCCAACAAAATTTTCCGGAGATCAGATTAGAAAACTCCGAAATCAAAACCTTAGAAAACGCGGAAGTCCAACCAAATGATTCGGAAATCGATGTTTCGGTCAAATTCGACAAGCTTTTTGAAACTATTTCAAATTCTCAAAAATTGACCGCGACGGTTCAAAAAAGCCAAACTGAACCCGCCCAAATTGCCGAACAGATCAACCCGCATCTGCTCGAATTAGCCGCTTTGGCTGACAAAAAGAACGAAAAACAAACCTTGCGGATGCGCCTTCATCCGGCAGAACTCGGAACGATTGAAATCAAACTCGAACGAAACGATTCGGGAACGCTGAACGCTTATTTCAAAACCGAAACCGATGGCGCCCGCGCCGCTTTGACAAGTAATCTCGAACAGCTTCGGGAGACTTTGCAAAATGCCGGTTGGCAGATCGGGCAGATGGAAATTACCAACAGCCCGACAGCGTCGACCGCCAATCAACACCGCGAAAACAATCAGCGGCAATCCGAATCGGTCGAAAACTATAATTTCAGCCGAAGTTCCGAAACACCCGACGAATTGGAGCCAGCGGCTTCAAACCGTCTTTTGAGTTTGCTGGCTTAACGGCGGCAAAAAAACGAGGAAAAACTATGAACACAAATCCAATTTCAGGAACTGCGGGCTCAAACGCTTCGCCGTTCACCACATCAAACACAACCGCCCAGGCGGACAGCAATATGTTTATGACTTTGCTGGTCGCCCAGCTCAAAAACCAGGATCCGCTCCAACCGCAGGACGGAGCGGCTTTCGTCGCCCAGTTGGCACAGTTCAACTCGCTCGATAATCTGATCGGGATTCGGCAATCGATGGAACAGCTCGTCGCGGCGCTTTACCAAACCCCGAATCCAAGTCCGACCGAACCTCCAAGTCCGACGACACCCAATACAGATTTACCATCCGATACCCAATAAATTTCAGAGACCCAATAAACTAAGGAGAATTAATAATATGACATTTTCATTTAACGCGGCACTTTCAGGATTAAACGCTAATTCGAACGCTTTGAGCGTCGTTGGAAACAACATCGCCAATGCCAACACCATCGGTTTTCGCTCCAGCACAATAACGTTTGCGGACGTTTTCGCCAATTCCTACGGCGCGCGGCTCAATGGTGCGGGACTCGCGCTGCAAATCGGCGACGGTGTGCAAACGGCATCGATTCAAACAAATCTTTCGCAAGGAACTTTGAACGAGGCGAGTTCGCAGCTTCACGCCGCCGTTCAGGGCAACGGATTTTTCGTCGTCCGAAATTCCGAAGGCGCCCTGAATTATACGCGCGCCGGTGATTTTACGATCGATAATCAAGGTTATCTGATCACGCCCGGCGGACTTCAGGTACAGGGCTATTCAGCCGTCAACGGCGTCGTTACGCCCGGTTCCTCGCTGACCTCGCTTCGGATTCCGATCGGACAGACTTTGCCGCCGAATACGACCACCAATGCGACGCTGCGGATCAATCTGAATTCGGATGCGGTAACCGGCTCGACCTTTCACGCGACGATGGAAGTTTTCGACTCGCGCGGGACTTCGCGAACGATGGATATGACCTACACGCGGCTTGCCGACGGCAGTTTTGATATGACCGCGACGATCGACGGCACCCCGGCACAGCTTTCCGCCAACGGCGGACCGGCGGCGGGAACGCCCGTCAATTTCGTTTTTGATTCATTGGGCAATTTGACTTCGCCGACTTCGCTCGCGGTCGTTCCCGACCAAACCCAGTTGGGCGGCGCAACTCTTCCGAACATCGATATAAATTTGCGCGAAACGAATCCCGACGGAACACCCGGCGCTTTCAATATCGTCAGCTATGCGCGGGTTTCGAATTTTTCGGCGACCACGCAGGACGGCTTTCCGGCGGGCGAATTGAGCGGCGCGTCGATCGACCCGAACGGCGTTATTCTGGCGATCTTTTCGAACGGACAATCGCGTCCGATCGGGCAATACGGGCTGGCAACTTTCAACTCTTCGGAAGGTCTCTCGCGGCTCGGCGGAAATTTATTTGCCGAAACGCTCGCCTCCAATCAGGCGACGATCGGCGCACCCGGTTCGGGCGGTCGCGGTCTGATTGCCGGCGGTTATCTCGAACAATCAAACGTCAACATTACCAATGAATTCGTCAAATTGATCGAGGCGCAGCGTGGTTTTCAGGCAAATTCGCGGGTTATCAACAGCTTGAATGAAACATTTCAATCTTTATTGCAGGTTATCTAAAGTTTTCCGTCGGCTTTCCGATATGTTAACCGGGCACAAAGGTTGCTCGAAATGATAATTAAGCGTTTTACAATCACTCCGGCAATCAGCCACAGATAAACAAAATAATCAAAAAATTTTATAAATTTGTTTATCTGTGGTTAATTTTTACCGGGATTTCCGAGTGGTTTGCGTATTGATCCTGTATGTTTATTATTATCGGCATTGCTATTGTTTTCGGCTGCGTGATCGGCGGTTTTCTGATGATCGACGGTCCGCTCGGCGTTCTCGTTCAGCCTTCTGAATTCGTTGTCATCGGCGGCGCGGTAATCGGCGCGACGCTCGCCTCCAACCCGCTCAAATTTTTGATGCGGATCATTGCCGCGCTGCCGGTCGCGCTCAAGGGTTCGCCCTACAATAAAAACACCTATTCCGAAGTTTTGCGAATGCAGTACGATATTTTCGTCAATTCGAAAAAAGGCGGCTTGCTTTCGATCGAAGACGATGTCAACAATCCGCATTCCTCTTCGCTGTTTACAAAATACCCGAGTTTTACCGCCAATCATCACGCCGTCGATTTCTTTTGCGATGCGATGAAAATGCTCGTCAACGGCGCTTGTTCGCCCGAAGAACTCGAAATCATGCTCGATGCCGAAATGGAAACGCATCACGATGAAGGCGCGATCCTGCCGGCACTTCTGAACCGCGCGTCAGACGCACTGCCCGGTCTCGGGATCGTCGCGGCTGTGCTCGGGATCGTCGTCACGATGCAGCATCTCGACGGAACGCCCGAAGAACTCGGGCATCACATCGGGGCGGCACTCGTCGGCACGTTTCTCGGTTTGCTGCTCTCGTACGGCTTTCTCGCGCCGATTGCCGCCAATCTCGACAATCTCGCCCAGGACGAAGGCAAATACTTCAACTGCATCAAAGCCGGTTTGGTGTCATTTGCCAATGGCGCCGCGCCTTCGACCGCCGTCGAGTTTTCACGCAAAACCATCTACAGTTTCGACCGTCCTTCGAGCAGCGAACTCGAACCGCTTTTGAAGGAAATCAAACCGCGATAATTTGAAATTTAACAATCTTCAAAATCAAAGTTTATGGACAATAATTCCGAAGAAGAGAAAAAACCTCGCCGCCGCGTAAAAAAAGCGAAAGGTCACGGCGGACATCACGGCGGTGCGTGGAAGGTTGCCTATGCCGACTTCGTGACGGCGATGATGGCTTTATTTCTCGTGCTCTGGCTGGTTTCGCAAGCCGACATCAAACTCAAACAATCGATTGCCGCCTATTTTCGTTCGCCCGGCGTTTTCGACACGATGGCGGGCGGAATTTTGGCACAAGCCAAAAAGGTCAGCAAAGAACCGGGAACTTTAACCTCGACCGACGACGAACAGGTTTTGTTCAGCGTCTCTGAAACATTAAAGAAAAAATTCGAAGATCGTCCCCAGTTTTCAAAAGCCAAAGACCGGATCAAAATCCAGATTACAGACGAAGGGCTGATCATTCAAATAATTGACAAAGCCGAGTTTGTTTCATTTCCTTCGGGAAGCGCGAGCCTGACGCCGGAAGCGATCGAAATCCTTCAGGAAATTTCCGAAGCGATTTGCGATTTGCCGAACAAGATCAATATCGGCGGGCATACCGACAGCTATGTTTTCCCTTCGGAAAAAGGCTACACGAACTGGGAATTGTCAGCCGACCGCGCCAATGCCGCGCGCCGCATACTTGAAGCCGGCTGCGTCAAACCCGAACAGATTCACCGCATCGTCGGTTTTGCCGACACCGAACCGATGGTGCCGGGCGACCCATATTCACCCGCCAACCGGCGGATCAGTATCACGGTTTTGCGGCTCGCGGAACCGGCGGAAAACGATGAATCAAAACCCGAAAAGAAAAAACCCGCAGATGAAGAAAAACCTCCAACTACGGATTTGAAAGAAAAACCAGTTTCAAAGGTCAAAAAGCCCGAAGAAACGAAACCCGAATCAACCGATTCAACCGATTCAACCGATTCAACGGAAAAAAAACAGGCGCAAAACAAACTGAAAAGTGACGGCGCGGTGGTCGTCGGCGAACCCGATAAAGTTCCCGAAAAACCCAAAGACAAATAAATACACAAACGGAAAAAACTAGCTATGAAAAACAAAAACATCAAACTCCTCAAATTTTTGAACAAAATTTTCGCCATGCTTTTGATCGCTTTTTTGAGTGTTTCGCTCTTTACGGCGTGTGGTTCGGCAGACGCGACCTCAAAAAAGGACAAATCAAAAAAATCAAAGGCTAAAAATGAAGCCGAAGAAGAGGAAGAACCGGAAGCCGAAACCGTCGCCAAAAAAGAAAGCGAGGAATCCAACTCATCGAAGGAAAAAGAATCAAATTCGCAAAAAACAAGCGAAGCCAAAAAGGAAAAATCCGAACCTGAAAACAAAGTTAATACCGAATTGCTCTGGGCTGATCTGATGAAAGGCAACAAACGGTTTATGTCGGGCAAACATACGAACATCAATTATTCGGCGTCGCGGGCGGCGCTTGCGAAAGGTCAAAAACCGCAGGTGATCGTCCTCGGTTGCGCCGACAGCCGGGTTCCGCCCGAATTTGTTTTCGATAAAAATCTCGGCGAGCTGTTCGTGATCCGCGATGCCGGAAACATTGCCGATCCGGTCGGTTTGGGAAGCATCGAATACGCGATCGAACATCTGCACGCCAAAATGATCGTCGTCCTCGGACACGAAAGCTGCGGCGCGGTTGCCGCGACCGTTTCGGGCGAAAAAATGCCGACCAGAAACCTGCAGGCGATCACCGAAAGCATCGCGCCCTCGTTTGAAGGCTCAAAAACCTGTCTGATCGGTGGCGAAAGCAATCTTTCCTGCGTCGAGCTGAACGCCGAACACAGCGCCAAAGATTTATTGTTAAAAAGCTCGGTCATCAAAGAAGCGGTCGAAAAAGGCGAAGTATCGGTTATTTCGGCGGTTTATCATTTTGACACCGGCGAAGTCGTCCGTTTGAAATAATTTTTTCTCAAAAACCGAAAAGAACGGGTTTCAAAAGCTGTTTCCGGGCGGCTTTTGAAACCCGTTCTTTTTTTAAAAGTGTCAGTTGATTGACGCAGCTTGTCAAAAATAAGTCGAAATTCCAAAAAAATACGGGTTTTACGCGGTAAATTCAAATAATTTGCCGCTTTTGCGCGTGGCATACATTTCGCTAAAGCAACCTGCGGAGGAATCTCTATGTCTGAAACCCAAACCGAAGTTCAAACCGAAGAAACCGCCGAAGGCGGCGCACCGAAGAAAAGCTTTTTAAAAATAATCATTATTGTTGTCGTTCTACTTTTAGCCGGCGGCGGCGGATTTTATTACTGGCGCAGCAAATCAGCCGTCGTCACCGATGAAACCGCCGAAGTCTCCGAAACACCGGCAACCGAAAAAAAATCCAAAGCCAAAAAAGAGCCGGAAGAACCCGAGGAAGAAGAAGAAGAAGAACCGAAGCCGGTCAAAAAATCCAATTCTTTAAGAACGGCTTTGCCAAAGGATGAAAATGTCAAAAAGGTCATCGAGCTTCCGCCTTTTATCGTCAATCTTGCCGATGCCGATCAGGCGCGTTACCTGAGAATGACCGTCAGCCTCGGCGTCGGCGGTGAAGAAGGCGGCGAGGAAAAACCCGATCAATTGTTTATGACCCGCGTCCGTAACGCGATGCTCGCGGTTCTCGGCGAAAAAACCTCCGACGAGATTTTAACCGTCGAAGGCAAGTCAAAACTGCGCCGGGAATTATTAAAAGCCGCTCAAGCCGCCTCCGAAGAACCCGAAGTCGAAGCCATCTACATCACGGATTTTATTGTCCAGCTCTAAAAATTTCATGAAAAAAGAGAACGAAGAAATAATCCAATCGTGGCGCAGATTTTGGGATTTGCCGCTCGATCTGTCGGTCGAACTGGGACAAACGAAGCTCAAAATTCGCGAGATCTTAAATCTCGTTCCGTCAAGCATCATCAAATTATCACGCTCGACCGGCGAAGGCGTCGATATTCGCGCCGACAACAAATCGCTTTTACGCGGCGAGATCGTCGTCCTCGAAGACCGCGCCGGAGTTCGCATCACGGAAATCATCACCGAAGATAACTAATGAGTAAACTGATTTTCACAATTTTACTTTTGGCGCTCTTTATTTTTAATTTTGCGCCCGGTTGTGCTGCCCAAAACCCGCCAACCGCCGCGCCGCCCGAACAAAATACGGAAATAATGGGCGAGGACGACCGTTTGCCGTTTATGCAAAACGAGCAATCGGCAACGGCGCCGGAACCCGGTTCGGGCGGCTTGCTGTTAAAAACGCTCGGCGCGATGCTGTTGATCGTCGGTCTGATCTTCGGCGGCGCGTGGGGCGCGAAAAAACTCGGGTTCGGAAATTCAAATTCCGACAATTCGGCGGATCATGCAAATTTAGCGGTTCTGACGTCGGTTTCGCTCGGCAACGGTCGGACGATCTCGACCGTTCGTTTTGGCGAGCGCATTTTGCTGGTCGGCTCAACGCCGCAATCTTTTACGCTGCTCGCCGAGGAAAAATCCGCCGGGCAAACTTCGCTCCTCAATTCACGTTCGG
>CADEFG010000073.1 GCA_902826505.1 uncultured Acidobacteriota bacterium | reverse complement strand
TCCAATGGTCGAGCGGGCAAGTTGATAAATTAAGCGATGTCGCCGTCAATCAATTTATCAATATCAAAGAAGGCATTGGATTATCGGTTAAAAAATAGGGGTTGGATTATTAAGTTTCGGAACGGTTTTTTAAATTTGAGTAGTCATGCAAAATGATTTTAATCTTTAATTCTTTGCGGCTTTGCGGGAGAAATATTAGTTCCCGCCAAGACGCAAAGGTTAAGTTTTTCGCGCCGCTGTAAAATACAGTTGATTTTGCGTGATTGATTAAATCTTAAATGAAAGAGAATTTAAGACAACAGGCTAAAAACTAAAACCTAATCTCTAACACCTGAATTAAAATTATGCAGTCAAAAATATTTCAAAAAACAGTTTTCGCCTTCCTTTTGCTGATAATTATCTCAGCGCCGGTTTTCGCCCAAAAGGTCGGCAATAATGCCGCCGCGATTTATCAAAAAGGTTTGGCGCTCGCAAAGAAAAATGATTTCAATGCGGCGATCGTCGAATTTGAAAAAGCGGTCAAAGCGAATCCGAAATATTATGAAGCGATCGTCGCGTTGGGACTTGCGCGTCAGCAAACACAATCTTTCGAAGCCGCTGCCGAAGCGTTTCGACAGGCAATCGCGCTGCGCCCGAAATCCGCCGAACCGCATTTGCTTTTAGGCGGACTTTATCAGCAATTAAACGATGCGAACACCGCGCTTGCCGAATACCGCGAAGCCATCAAACTAGCGCCGACTTCCGCCGAGGCGCATTCCGCCGCCGGTTTTGTTTTGGGCGCAACCAACCAGATTCCCGAAGCCGTCAAAGAGTTTGAAACCGCGATCAAACTCAAACCGACATTTGCCCAGGCGCATTATTATCTCGGCACGGCAAAATATTTCTCGGACGACGCGGCGGGCGCGGTCAAAGCGCTGATCCAGGCTGCCAAATTGATGCCGACCAATACCGATGCGCATTATTTTCTCGGATTGGCTTACGGCAAAACGGGCGATTTTCCGTCGGCGATCACGTCGCTCAAACGGGCGATCAAACTTGCTCCCGAAATGCTCGAAGCGCGCCAGGCGATGGCGCAAGCCTTGCTGGCGAACGAGGCTCTGGACGAAGCGATCGTCGAATTTCGCGAGGTCGTCAAACTCAAACCCGATTTTCTCGAAGCCTACAACGATCTGGGTTTGGCACTTCTCGAAAAACGCGCCCCGGACGAGGCGATCGCGGTCTTTCAAAGCGCCTTGAGCCTTGAACCGAACAATACGAATATTCGCCATAATCTCGGCATTGCGCTTTTGCAGAAAGCCGATTTTGTCGCGGCGGTCAAAAATTATCAGGATTTGATCCAGCTTTTGCCCGACGACGCCGTTGCCTATTACAATCTCGCCCTCGCGTTCAAACAGCAGGACAAACTCGACGATGCCGTTGTCAATCTGCGCCGCGCGATCGAACTGCAACCCGATAAACTGCCCGAAATTCATTATACGCTCGGGGTGATCCTGCTCCAGCAAGCCAAACTGGACGAAGCCGCCGCCGCATTTCAAAAAGCGACGCAAATCAAACCCGATTACGGCGAAGCGATCTATACGCTCGGTTCAGTCCGCCAACAGCAGGGCAAGCTCGACGAAGCCATCGCGCTTTTCCGCGCCGCTCTCAAAATTTTGCCCGACGCGCCCGAAATTCACAACACGCTCGGCGCGACCTTGCGTTCAAAAGGCGACATCGAAGGCGCGAAACTTGAGTTGCAGGAAGCCGCCCGGCTCAATAAAATAAAAACCAACCGCCAAGCCGCGACGTTTGCGCTGAATACCGGAATCGCCAATCTCAAAGCCGGAAAAATCGACGAAGCGATCGCTCAATTCGAAACGGTCGTCAAATTAACGCCGGACAATGCCGATGGTTACTACAATCTGGCAAAAGCCTTAAAAGCCAAAGGAAAAAAGACAGAAGCCGAAGCGGCTTATCGAAAGGCAAAAGATTTGAAACCGCGGATCAAACCATTCTGATCAAAACAAAATGGCAGGATTGGATTACCGGTCGTCAATTTACAACATTTAGCCCGCCGGATTTGATTTTTTCTCAAGCGGCAGCCGCACCTGAAAACAGGTGTCGCCCGCTTTTGTTTCAAAACGAATGTTGCCGTGATGTTTGCGGACGATGCGTAAAACCGTGTCCAGACCGAGTCCGGTGCCTTCATTGATGCCCTTCGTCGTATAAAACGGCTCAAAAATATGCGGCTGGACATCTGCCGCGATTCCGGCGCCGTTGTCCCGGATCTCGACCAAAATAGCGTCCGGTTCGAGCTTCGTGCGGACTTTGAGCCGTCCGCCGCTTTCCGGCATCGCGTCGATCGCGTTATCGATCAGATTCGTCCAGATTTGATTGAGAAGACTTCCGTGAGCCACAATCGGCGGCAGATCTTCGGCGTACTCGCGCGTGATGGTGATAGCCTTCTTTTTTAATTTATATTTTAAGATCAGCAAGGTGTTGTCCAATCCTTTATGCAGGTCGATTTTTTGGACTCCCGCCTGATCCATATACGAATATTCTTTGATCGCTCCGACCAGCTCAGAAATTCGCGTCACGCTCGTCTTGATTTCGCCCGCCAACTTTGACACCGAAATTTGGACGGCGAGCCGCGTCAGAACATCTTTTAAAGCCATGACCGGCATTTTTTGAGAAATCTCCTCGAGTTTTTCGAGCGTCACGCCGCCTTCCGCCAAAACCTGCGCAAAACGCCAGCTTTCGGCAACCTGACGGACATCGAGCCAATCGGTTATTTCGCTCTCGCGGTCGCTTAGTTCAAGCGCGTTTCGGGAAACCGCATCCTGGTCGCCGTCCTGTTTGATCGCCGCGCGCTCGGTATCGGCTAAAAACTCGCGCTCCTCCGGCGTTAAATTGTGGCGGCACAAATTTAAATCGGCAAGCCGCAGCTCTTCGAGCATTTGCGCGAGCTCATCGGCAGTGCGGCGGGCAGCCGATGCAGGATTGTTGAGTTCGTGCGCGAGCCCGGCGGAAAGTTTGCCGAGCGCCATCAGTTTATCGCGCCGCTCGTCCATTTTCGTTGCTTCACGCACACGGTCGCTCATGATCCAGACCAGTCTTTCGGTCAGCACCGGCATTCGCCTTAAAAGCTCCGGGAACAAACTGCTCGGAAAAAGCAAAACATGCGTCGGAGTGACGGCGCGACCGTCCAAACCGATTTCCGTCATCCGCGAAAACGGCAGTTTGCCGCTGATCTCCGTCGCCGGATCGCCCGCTCGAAAAATATATACGTCGCCGTCTAAAGTCGTTGAATCTTCGCGCCCGTGAACTTCTCCGCTCAGATAAATGCTCATCCATTCGGGTGAATCGCCCTTGTGAAATAAATATTCGCCGGCTTTTAAGAACCGCTCGTCGGAATTTTCGATAAACCAGGCAAGCTCGTCATCGGGCAGATCGGAAAAGACTCCGACCTTCCGCAATCCCAAAATGCATTCCCGGGGGAGGTCGGTCGGCAATTTTTCGGAAGTTTCCATATCTTAAACCACCTTACTCAAATATTGATGAACAAAAGAGATCGCGACCGAGCCTTCGCCGACCCCCGAAGCAACCCGCTTGATGCTTCCCCGGCGGACATCGCCGACGGCAAAAATTCCGGGCACGTTTGTTTCGAGCAGTCCCGGCTCGCGGTCGAGATTCCAATTTTTCGGCGGTTTGCCGTCGCGCAGCAGATCGCCGCCGGTTAGGATGAATCCGCGCTCATCGCGCTCGATCACTCCCTCAAGCCAATCGGTATGAGGCATCGCGCCGATCATGATAAATAAAGAATTTGTCGGATAGAGATTGGTTTCATCACTTTCCTTGCAGTAAACCGAAATTCCTTCAAGATGATCAGCGCCGTGAACCTCGGCGACCGAAGAGTTATATTCCACCTGAATGTTGGAAGTTTTTTTGATCTGGTCGATCAAATACTGTGACATTGAAGCGCCCAAAGAGTCGCCGCGCACGAGCATCACGACCCGCCGCGCATGACGCGAGAAATACATGGCGGACTGTCCGGCAGAGTTCGCGCCGCCGACGATGTAAACATCTTCGTCAGCACAAGACAAAGCTTCGGTCATCGCCGCCCCGTAATAAATCCCCGCACCGGTCAGATCTTCAATCCCCGGCGCGTCGAGTTTGCGCCACTGAACGCCGGTCGCGATCAACAGCGAATGACAGCTGATTTGACTTTGATTAGTGAGCCAGACGGTGCGGTAATTGCCGTCAACCGAAATTTTTTCGGCTTCCGCCGCGAGAATCTCAACCCCGAAACGCCGCGCCTGCGCGACTGCCCGCCGCGCGAGATCACCGCCCGAAAGCCCCGCCGGAAAACCGAGATAATTCTCGATCTTGGAGCTCATTCCTGCCTGTCCGCCCGGCGCTTCACGCTCGATCATAATTGTTCGCAGTCCTTCCGACGCGCCGTAAACCGCCGCCGCGAGTCCGGCTGGTCCGCCGCCGACAATCACCAGATCGTAAAATTCTTCGGCGGCATGCGTTTTTAATCCGACCTTTTCGGCAACCTCGGTCGGTTCGGGCTGTGTCATCCGCGCGCCATCGGGAAAAATAAGGAGCGGCAGAGAGTTTTTTTCCGCCTCAGCGAGCGATTCGACCAGCTTTCTGACTTCCGGATCTTTTTCGGCGGTTTCGATGTCAAGCCATCGATACGGAATATGATTGCGTGAAAGCAAGTCCTTGACGGTATGCGATGCCGGCGACCAGCGGTTGCCGAGCACGCGGATGCCCTCGAACGGCGGGCGAAAATCGGTGCGCCAATCGTCGAGCAGATCATCGAGAACCGGATAAAGATTTTCTTCCGGGTCCCACGGTTTAAGTAAATAATGATTGATGCCGGCTTCGTTGATTGCCGCAATGGCGGCATTCGTGTCGGCATACGCGGTCAGCAACACGCGTTTGGCTTCCGGGTAAAGTTTGATCGCCTGTTCGAGAAACTCGACGCCCGACATTTGCGGCATTCGCTGGTCAACCAGAAAAAGGGCGATCGGGGCATTTCGAATTTGCAGCTCGCGCACGATTTCCAGTGCGGCGACTCCCGAATCGGCTCTTAAAATTCGGTAATCCGCCGCGTATTTTCGGCGCAGGTCGCGCTCGATCGCCCGTAGAACTTCCTGATCGTCATCGACCGTGATTATTGCCGGTTTCGTCATATTGTTACCCTTTAAAATATAAATATCCTAATTTAGCTATTATTTACAGGATACAAAATTTTGCCGGTTTTGAAACTACGGAATCCGGTGATTTTTCTCTCACCCTTTCGGGTGACTAAAGATTTTCATAAAAAAACCGCGCTGCTTCTAATGCGATTTTTCCGGCGCGCCGTTTTTTGAAAAACTGACTGTTTTTTGGATTATTGATTTAGAAAAATGCGGCGTTGATTTTTTTCACCCAACTAAAAAACGCGGTTAGAGCGCGCGAAAAAGCGGTGCGCTTGCCAATGCTTCGATTCTTTTGCGGCGTCAAGACCGATCCGTCAAAGCAAACTGATTTTCGTATCCAAGGCTCGTTCGCGCTCCGCGCTCAAGCCGGCTGAATTACGCGCAACCTTCAATTAAACGCCGTTTCGGGCAAGCAAAGATTTCAATTTTTGACTGAACTCGTGCGATGTAAACGGTTTTGGCAAAAACATTCCGGCGCCGGCGGCAAAACAGTGTTGTTCGATTTTCGCGTCTTTTGCATCGGTCATGATGCCGATCGGAATATTTTGCAGTCGCTGTTCCATTTTCATAAACCGAACAACATTAAACGCCATTAATTCGGGCGATTCCGCATCGAAAATGGCGGCGGCAAAATCCGATTCGGCAAGCAGACAGTAATAGGCTTCGCGGGCATTTTCAACGCAAACAACCGTAAATCCGTCTTTTTGTAAAATTTCCGCCGCCAATTTCCGAACGATCGGATCGTCGTCGGAAACCAGCACACGACCGGTCGCAGATAAATTCCCGGCAGGCAATTGATCTGCAGCCGCAGCTTCGTCCTGTCCCCACGGATTGCCGTTATTTATCAAAATACAATGTTCAACGAGGCTTAAGACATTTTTGGGAAGTTCGATAAAATGGACGCCGAAACCGAAACCGTCAAGCGCGTAAACGACCTTGCCGCGCAGGTCGAACCATTCTTTCTCCGATAAATTAACTTTGAACGAAACGATTTCGCCCTCGCGAATACTGGCAAGACAATCTATAAAGCAGCCTTGCAAACTGAGGTCGCTGATTCGTGCCTGACGTTTGCCGGACGACCATTCCAAAATTATGTCAATTGAAACAGGTGTTCTTTCTTGCTTTCTCGGCATTGTTTATTAAAAACCGTTTCCGGCTTCTCCAAAAAAAATTACAAATTCTCCGGTAAGTTTGATTTTGTAATAAGGCTGGTTAGATTTGTTCAAATCGGTTTCTGATGAGAAATGCTGAATTGAAGTGTTCAGGCTTATTACCGTAAGAGCTGCCCGGCAAACAATGCCGGAAGATTAACTATAACAGTTTTGCCGACCAAACTTCAATAATTTTACTTAAACAATAGCGGAAATTTCCGTTGACCGAAAAAATGCCGCCGTCTTTCATAAACTTTGCGTCAAATGTTTTATAATTAAAAGACTTTTCCTAAAATGCGCGAAACAGCAGAAATCATCGTCGAATTTCGCCGCGTCGGGTTTCAGCTCGGCGCGGCGAAAATTCTCGACGATTTGAATTTGACGGTTTCAAAGGGCGAAATTCTCGTGCTTTTGGGCGAATCGGGCTGCGGGAAAACGACGACTCTGAAACTGATAAATCGTTTATATGAACCGACTTCGGGCGAGATTCTGGTCGAAGGCAAACGGGCGACCGACTGGGACGCGATCGCTTTGCGGCGGCGGATCGGTTATGTTTTGCAGGAAGCCGGACTTTTTCCGCATTTCACCGTGGGAGAAAACGTCGCGCTCGTGCCGCGCCTGGAAAATTGGGACAACGCGAAAATACAAGCCAGAACGCTGGAAATGCTCGAACTCGTCGGTTTAACTCCAGACAAGTTTGCCGACCGTTTTCCGCACGAACTTTCGGGCGGTCAGCGCCAGCGCGTCGGCGTCGCGCGGGCGCTCGCGGCAGATCCCGATCTGCTTTTACTCGATGAACCGTTCGGGGCGCTCGATGCCTTAACCAGAGTAAATCTGCAAAAAGAATTTGCCCGGACGGTGCGCGAACTCGGCAAAACCGCCGTTTTCGTAACGCACGATCTGCACGAAGCGTTTATTTTGGGAACAAGAATTTGTTTGATGGATAAAGGCAAGATCGTCTTGCTCGAAACACCCGCAAATTTTGCGAAATCCGATTTGCCGCTTGCTAGAAATTATTTGGAAACGGTCAATCTTTAGGGCGTTTTGGCTTGTTTTTTTGCGGCTGAACACCAGTTGTTAATTTCAGCAGCTCCGTAAAATTACGTTCTGCTTTCGGCAATTCCATCAAATATCCTGATGTCACCGTTATATTCGGGTCAAACTCAAGCGTAATATCAAAATTATTCCGCTCGTTTTCTTTTATTTCAGTTTGAGTGATTTGTAACGGCAAAAAGCCGGCGGATGTTATTGCCAAAGTATAAATTCCTGACGGAGTATTTAAAATTTCATATTTTCCTCGATTGTCTGATTTCGTTGAAAATTCTTTTTTATTTATATCAATCAATTTAATTTCCGCTCCAGAAATCGGCGTGTTCTTATTGTCCAAAATTCGACCTGTCAAAATACTCGACTGCCGGGGAGTTGCCATTCTAACAATTTTAACATTCGAACCCTCAACCGTTTTTTCATCCGTCTTTTGTCCGAAAGAGATCGAAAACAAACCCAAAATCGCCGTCAAAGCCGCGCCCGCAAAACGCGCAACTCTTTTTTGATAAGCGCGCAGTCCGACCGGACAATCTTTTGTCAAAACCGTTCCGTCCGCGCGCCGGTAAAGCCGCCCGCAAATTCTGCCGTCGGATTCAGCGACCAATTGACGAACTTCTTCCGAAGTCATTTCCGAAAAGTTATAAACATTGAGTTCGCAGAGATTACAAAAACGCTTGCGGTCATTGCCCGCCATCGTTGCCCACGAGGCGGAACACGGCGAGGCGACGCGCAGTTTATTAATATCGAAATTTTGTTTGATCATAAGTTTGAATGGTTTGGCGCCCTTGCTCACGCGCGGGCTTCTGCCTTTGTCTAAGCGATGCGGCGAAGTTTGAATTTAGTTGCTTGAGGGCGAAAAATTTCTGTTACAATCGAAAAAACGAGCAATGAATTTTTTCGAGTTTCTCAAACAAAACTGGGCGGAACTGCTCGCTCTGACGCGCGAGCATCTGCTGCTCGTGTTTGTTTCGACCTTTTTCGCAGTTTTGATCGGCGTGCCGCTCGGAATTCTTTTGACGCGCCGGAAACTGCTGCAAACTCCGGTTTTAGGAATCGCGAATATTTTGCAGACCGTTCCGAGCCTCGCGCTTTTCGGGCTTTTGATTCCGATCGCTTACATCGGCGGAATCGGCGCGAAAACGGCGATCATCGCGCTCACGCTCTACTCTTTTCTGCCGATCATCCGCAACACCGTCACCGGAATTTCGGGCGTCGATGTGCGCACGCGCGAAGCCGCAACGGCGATGGGCATGACCGATCGGCAGATTTTACTTATGGTCGAATTGCCATTGTCAGCGCCCGTGATCCTGACCGGAATTCGCGTCGCCGTCGTCATCGCGGTCGGCGTCGCAACCGTTGCGGCGGCAGTCGGCGCGGGCGGACTCGGAACTTATATTTTTCGCGGGCTGCGGCAAAACGACAATAATTTACTGCTCGCGGGCGCAATTTCTTCGGCACTGCTCGCGCTTTTTCTGGATTTCGCGCTCGGGCAATTTGAAAAGTCTTTCGATTATCGAAAACGCGCCGAAAGCACACGCCGAAAATTTATCGCCGTCGGCGCAACGGCTTTAATCTTGGCGATTTTCGGTTTTAGTTTTATCCAAAAACCAAAAACCAAAGACCAAAACCCAACCGAAACAATTCGCGTCGGTTCGAAGGATTTTACCGAATCAATAATTTTGGCGGAAATTCTCGCGCAGCTGCTCGAAAAACGCGGAATTGCGGTCGAGCGTCAATTCGAGCTCGGCGGAAATCTCGCGCACGACGCGCTCCGGTCAAACAATCTCGACGTTTATCCCGAATACACCGGCACGGCTTACACGGCGATCTTGAAGCAGAAACCGATCACCGATACAAACCGCGTTTACGACGAAACGAAACAATCTTACGCCGAAAAGTTCGATTTGAGCCTGAGTCCGCCGCTCGGATTTTCAAACGATTTTGCGATTCTCGTGCGCGGCGACGCGGCGCGAAAAAATAATCTGAAGACGATATCCGACGTCGTCCCAATATCGAAAAACTGGCAAGCCGGCTTCGGTCAGGATTTTATGTCGCGTGCCGACGGTTACCAAGGGTTTGCGAAGGCTTACGGGTTTAATTTCACCAAACAGCCGCGCGAAATGGATTTGAGTTTGACCTATAAAGCCTTGCAATCGGGCGAACTCGACATCATCGCCGGAAACTCGACCGACGGTTTGATCAGTGCGCTCGATCTGTTTCAGCTTGCGGACGATAAAAAGTATTTTCCGCCGTATCAAGCCGTGTTCATCACGCGAAACGACAAAGCGGAAATCCTGCGCGAAACTTTCGAGAAATTAACAAACTCAATTTCGACCGACGAAATGCGCCGCTTAAATTTCGCGGTTGACGGCGAAAAACTCGCGCCCAAAGTAGCAGCGAGCGATTGGCTGAATGCAAAAGGATTTTAGGCAAAAAAAATGTGTTTTAGTTTCGAGTTGTTGTAATATTAATTTGTGTCAAAACCGACCCTTTTTGACACAACTTTTGGCGTAAGCAGCTAACACTGACTGGTTTGCTGCTGCCCCTCACTGTGGTTATCCACATTGCCGATTCCCATAAATTTCGACTAGATTTATACATACCAATCTAGTTCGTATTAAGGCAGGTAAAACGAAAATAAAAAAAAGGAAGTAACAAAATGGCTGCAAGATATTTGGTTTGTATATTATTTATAATCTTGTTTGGTTGTTCGCAGGGAAACGTAATTACGAAAGTAACAGAGGCTCAAAACAACCCTGTTTCAGATAATTCAATTCCAACGGTTAAGCCGACAGTTACACCAACAGTTACGCCAATTCCTGAATCTCCGGTCAAACCAATTGGACACTTTTCAAATGTCAAAAGTAATGGCGAACATCAGTGGGGGGTTGTGGTTGAGCTTTGGCGGCAGGACGATAAAATTTACGGTTGGATGTCAGGAAGCGATTATTCGAGAATAGTCGGCGATGGACCATCCGCAATTTTGGAAGATGTGCAATTCGATACAAAAACCGGAAAAATTTCTTTCAAGGCAAAATTACCTGGAGTGATTTTTGCCGGCAATGAACAGTCACCGGATGTTTTTGAATTTGAGGGCGTTCTGACAAAAAAGAAGTTGGTGGGCAACCTGCTGTTTACAAATGATTCCTTTGGCAATCAACCCACAAAGAAAAAGAAAATAACGCTTCCGAGATCGAAAAAGGAGAGTGCCGATTTGGAAGAGTTTTTTAGCTTTGGAAGCTATCTGGAGTGGAAAGTTTGGATAGACAAAATCCTCTAAAGTTGAAGTTTATTTTGAATTTCAGAATAATTAATAATTTGATTGTGTCAAAAACGCCAGGTTATGAAATGAAGTATAATCAGTCTCGAAAGCGACCCTTTTCGATACAAATCTTTAACGAAGGAAAATTTTATGCGGATACTGAAATATTTTATAACACTTTTATTTTTGGTTTCGGGATTCTTTATTGCAAATGTCTTCTTTAAGTCCTCCGAGGTAATCTTTGCTCAAAAAATAGAAAATAACGCTGGAGCAAAAAATAGGGCGGAAACAGTTTCTCCAAGCGATGCCGATAGCGACCAATCATTGATCGAAAGAGTTATCGCACAATATTGCCAATTGGCGAAACTCGGTAAATTCAGAGAACTAAATGAATTGGTAGTTAAAGTTCCGAGCGCAGAATACTTCAGTTTTGATAAAAACAAGTCCCCAAATACCATAGACAAATCCGTATCGAACAAATCAAAGAAAGAAACGCCCGTTCTAACGGGGTTTTCAGATATTTATTACCAATTCGTTACTAATGATGTGCCACAGGTCATATTCGCTGGACAAAGCACATTCTCTAAGGTTTTTAAGACATCAACCAATGAAAAAAAGGTTAAGGCGTTAATTGGACTGGAAAGTGGATTGAGCGATACGCGCTTCATTTACATGAATTTTTATCTAATCAAAAACAAACAAAACGTTTGGAAAATTTATCTGGTAGAACACGTTATTAACAAACAAGTTGAAACCGTTGATGAAGATTATATTTAGTGAGCCGCTCATAAAGTTGTCGCAAAAACAACCCTTTTGGGGACAATTCCAACAGAAAACTGAAATGTCAGTTGAAGAAATAAAGGAAATTTACAATGCTGATAAAAAGCGACGCGTTATAATTTATCGCGGCGATTCCGGCAGATACGGATATGAGCAAGAGTATTTCAGCGAAGACCCATTTGAGATGTGTTGGATTCAAACAGGTCGCGCGGTAGCCGGATTCTATGACAACGCAGAAACAGCAGAAAGAGAAGCTCGCGGAAATATCGATTGGCTAAAAGACCTTGAAGATATTACAGATTAACAGTCGCGAAAACGACCCTTTATGGGACGATTTGCAAAACAAACAGAATGAATATGAAATATTCCAAATCTTTAGTTGTTTCGTTTATTCTTCACATATTCCTGAGCTTTGATTTAACAGTAAGTGCTAATCAAACTGAATTAGTAACTTACCAAGGGCAATTAAAAGTTGGGAAAACAGAATCGGCAATTATTTATCTCGGTTCTGAAACAGGTGATTTAGCGGCTTTTTGTTTTACTAACAAGTCGGCTGTTGGTCGAGCGATTCTTGCAAAATGCAAGGCTAATAAACAATGTGAGTTTACTGGTCGGGTTGATTGGGCTAAGGACTGTGACATCAGGCAATTCTATCCTTCTGGCACAGATATGCAGGGACTATCCGCCAGCGGCAAAATCGTTTCCGTGAAATCAGTAAAAAGACGTTAAAGGCAAAAAGATACGAGCATAAAAAGTCTCGAAAAGGACCCTTTTTTAGACGAAAAATACATAAATTTATGCAAAACAAAATTATCATTTT
>CADEFG010000072.1:9080-12477 GCA_902826505.1 uncultured Acidobacteriota bacterium | reverse complement strand
TTGCATCCAAAACTGAACGTTAAAAATACAATTGTTATGAAACTTTTGAATGCAAACATTTTAACTTTTCTTCAAAATCAAGCCGCGACTTTTTCGACGCGATTGTAAACCGTATCGCGTTCGCCGGTTTCAAACCACACTTACCAAATTTCGATCAAATCGAGTTCGAAGCCTTCGAGAATGTTTTCGCCGGAAACTTTCACCGGATTTTCCAAAACTTCAACCTCACTTTTCGGGCGATAGATCTCGACCTGTTTATCGTGCGGATTAATGAGCCACGCGAGACGCGCACCGTTTTCGATATATTCGACCATTTTCGCTTGCAGAGTTTTAAGTGAATCGGATTCGGAACGCAGTTCGAGGACAAAATCGGGTGTGAGCGGAAGAAATTTCTTGAGCTCGTCGGGCGTAAACCGCGCAAGCCTTTCATTACTCGTCCACGAAGCATCAGGTGCGTAAACCGCTCCGTTCGGCAAAACAAATCCACCGTTTGAATCCGTTACCTTTCCTGTTTTAGTCTTTTTTGCCCAAATTGCCAGTTGCATAACGATTTCAACATTTTTATCACTCGTTTCAAAACCCGGCGGCGGCATAATGATGACTTCTCCTTCTTGCGTGAGTTCGGCATTGAGTTTTCGATTCTGACTGCAAAATTCCCAAAACTCATCGGGCGTCATCTTTCGCGGTTCATCTTCAAACTCGAACTTAAAATGAATGACGCCCGCCCGACTTGGAACGAGAATTTGGTTATAATTGCTTTCTACACCTGCTTGCATAATTTTTACCTCAAACCGTTGCGCGTTCAACGCGATTGTAAACCGTATCGCGCTCGACGGCTTCGAATCCGGCGTTTTCGATCATCGTGATAAGTTCGGTGCGCGTCATTTTCTGTTCGCCGCCCTCTTCGACCGAATAAGCGTGCGTCAGCTCGCCGCCGTCGGTGATCGTGCCGTCAACGTCGTTTGCGCCGAAATGGAGCGCCGTCTGCGTCGTCGCTTTGCCGAGCATCACCCAGTACGCCTTGATATGGTCGAAATTATCAATCATCAGGCGCGAAACGGCGATCGTCTTTAAATTATCGATCGCGTCCGGTCCCGGCAGAGATGAGAGCGCGGTTCCGGGCGGGTAGAACGCGAGCGGGATAAAACATTGAAAACCGCCCGTTTTGTCCTGCTGTTCGCGGAGTTTGATAAAATGATCGACGCGGTCTTCCGTGCTTTCGATATGCCCGTAAAGCATCGTCGCGTTGGTTTTCAGTCCGGCGTTGTGAACTTTTCCGGCGAGTTCGAGCCAGCGGTCGCCGTCGCATTTATGGTCGCAGATGCGCGAACGCGTCGGTTCGGCAAAAATTTCCGCGCCGCCGCCCGGACACGAATCCATGCCCGCCGCTTTCAAGCGTTCGATCACTTCCTCGTCCGACATTTTATAAAACCGCGCAAAGAAATCGAGCTCGACCATCGTCAGCGCCTTCAAATGCAGCGCGGGAAATTCGCGTTTTAGCGACGAAAACAGATCGGTGTAATATTCAAACGGGAGTTTCGAGTTCAAACCGCCGACAATATGCAGCTCGGTCGCGCCTTCGGCGACGGCTGAACGCGCGATTTCAATGCCTTCCGCGATCGAATGCGTGTAGGCATCATCCTGCCGTGCGCGGCGATAAAAACCGCAGAATTTGCAGTCCGCGACGCAGATATTTGTGTGATTAAAATGCCGGTTGACGTTGTAATAAGTCGTGCGTCCGTGTTTTTTGCGGCGCACGGAATCTGCCAATTTTCCGAGCGCGTTCAAGTCTTGCGTGTTGTATAATTCGACGCCTTCATCAAAGGTCAGACGGTCATTCGCTTCAACCTTTTCGGCGATTCTGTTTAAGTTTGTATCAAATGAAAATTGCATAATATTTATGAATCAATGCGTTGATTTCTTAATAATTTTTTTCGCCACTTTCCATCCATTTTTTCAAATTCATATTGAAAACCGATGGCGTGAATGTAATCAGGTATATGATAAAATCTTGACAAGCTAATTTTTACCTTAGAGTTCGAAACAATAAATCGGGTTATCCGAAAATAACATTCCCCTTTTCCTTTTTGAAACCGTTTTTCCATTTGGGCAGATGCCATAAACCTAAAGCGATAGCCTTTTATTTCAGGCTTAACTGATCCTTTTTCAATTTCCGTTGAAATAAAAATAACCTTTTCATTTTCGACGAGCGGAGTCAGACAAGTTTGAATTGGTGAGTTTTCCGAGTTTCCCATCAATTTCTCAAATCCATCATCAAAAATTTGATTAATAATTTCAGTTTGGTCGCTGACGCTAAGATTTAACGATTTAACAGATTTGTTTTCTTGCGCCGAAACCTGAAGCGCCAAAGCCAAAACAATAGTAAACGCGATGAAAATTTTTGCTCGATTCATAAACTACTCCAAATCACGCGGCTAAAACTTCGACCTTTCCGGCGATTTCGGTTTAAGTTCGTCTCAAATGAAAATTGCATAAATCTATTTCTGAAAAACAAATAAAGTCTCGTACAATTCCTTTGAAGTTTCGTAACTAATTAAAACTAAATCACCCTTATTATGTGATTCTACTTTTTTATCATTAATGTCGCCGTATTTTATTTGGCGGTAAATTACGTACATTAATCCGTCCGAATCCAGAAAAACGTCGTTAATCTTCTTTCGGTCTTTACCCAAGCGTTCGTCGATAAATGTGGTCATTATCGTTTTTTGAAAGATGTCCGGAAAAGAAATGTCGATGAATGATAATTGCTTTTTCGGACGAATTTCGATCGACTTAAGTTTTCCCAAGAATTTTGAATCAAAATAAGTTGGTTTTTCATCTTGGTCAGTGCGGACTGCTTTTACCCAATAATCTTCGTAATATTCAAAACCGATTAACCAATCCGCATCGTAATCACAATCCTTTTCACAGTTTTCTCCGAAAATCTTCTTCACGTCGGTTTTAGAAGAAACTGTCATCTGCAAGTCTTTAAGTTTCCCGTTTCCAAAAAACTCGTAACCTTTTATTTCATTCGGAAATTGAATGCTTTGCGCCGAAACCTGAAACGCCAAAGCCAAAAGAATTGTAAACGCAATGAAAATTTTCGCTCGATTCATAAACTACTCCCTAATTGCTCAATGATTATTCGGATCATCAACCGTCAAACCTTCGGTCGTTGCCGCCGCGTTTAAATCCGTGTCGGCGGAAAGCAAAGTTAAAGGCGATATTCCGGCATTTGCACGTTTGGTTTGAGTCTGCAATGCGCTTGCAAGTTGGACGGCATCGTACCCGCGAAGTGCATATTTTCTAGCTAAACCGACCGCTTCATTAACCAAACTTGTCGAAAGCGGAACGATACTAAACTCAAACAGACAATTGGTTTCAAACGTATTTAACG
>CADEFG010000072.1:0-8980 GCA_902826505.1 uncultured Acidobacteriota bacterium | reverse complement strand
GAAAGCGGAACGATACTAAACTCAAACAGACAATTGGTTTCAAACGTATTTAACGCATTGGCAGCATCAATCGCCGAAACAACTTCAACAATCGTAATCTGTGCGATATAAACGCGACTGCCGTTTGCGGGATCAAGCTGTGAAGTCAGCCAAACCGAACCTGTTTCAGCGACATAGCGTTTGACTAAGCCGCTCGTATCGCAAAAGAAAACGGACATTTAACGTCGCTCCCTGATTATCATTTCCGAAATCGGCTCACCCGTCACGGTGACGGGTTTGTAGTTCTCATAGCTGGAAAAATCTGTTACGGGCGGTTTATATTCGGTGATAAAACCTTCCTCAGCCAGATGTTTTTCAAATTCTTCTTCGCTCATCTTCGGTTTCATTTCTTCTGTTTTCAAAAGTGATTCCACCAATTCTTGAACTTTTCGCAGATCTTCCCGCGAAAGTTGTTTGACCTCATTTTCTATTTGTTCAACTGTAACTTGCATAGTTTTTTTCTCGCTATTTTCTTTCAAGAGCAATACTTGTGCCTTTATATTACCAAATCAACAAACAAAAGTTTATCCGAAAAATCAAGTAAATACGCGGTTTATTTGACGCGTTCGGGTTTTGCCTTTATGTTTAGAGAACTATTTCTTAGAAGCAATTTGCAAAAAACTAGAGTGAGACTTGGAAAAATGCGAAAAATTATTATTTTTGGGATTTTATCGGCAGTTTTGTTTTTAAACGCGGCGTTTGAGACGCACGCGCAGGCTTCCGTCGTAACAATTATCAAAGCCGGAAAATTGGTTGATACGCAAACCGGCAAGGTTTTGACCAATCAGATGATCCTGATCGAAAACGACGTCATCAAATCGGTCGGGGCAAATCTGACGATTCCTGCGGGCGCGCGCGTTATCGATCTTTCGAACGCGACCGTTTTGCCCGGATTTATTGACACGCACGTTCATCTGACAGGCGAACCGGGCGGCAATTACTACGACGATATTTTCCGCAAAACGTTTGTCGATGCGGCGGTCGTCGCGCATCTTTACGCGAAAAGAACGATTGACGCCGGATTTACGACGGTGCGCGATGTCGGTTCGGAAGGCTTTGTCGCGCTCGCGCTGAAAAACGCGATCAACGACGGGAAATTTCCCGGACCGAGAATGCAGGTCGCCAATTATTACATCGGTTCGACGGGCAGTCACGGCGATCTGAACGGCTTTTCGCCGTGGCTCGGCTCACGGATGCCCGAAGAAATGGGCGGCGTCGCGGACGGCGTCGACGGCGTCCGCAAAAAAGTCCGTTATCTGATCAAATACGGCGCGGACGTCATCAAATTCGGCGCGACCGCCGGAGTATTGTCGGAAGAAGCGAGCGTCGGCGCGCCGCAATTTACGCAGGAAGAAATGAACGCGATCGTTGACGAAGCCAAAATGCACGGCATCAGGGTCTGCGCCCACGCGCACGGCACGGAAGGCATCAAAATGGCGACCAAAGCGGGCGTTGCCTCGATCGAACACGGCTCTTTTCTCGACGACGAAGCGATTCGCCTGATGAAAGAGCGCGGAACCTATCTTTCGGCAGACATTTACAACGACGATTATATCGTCGCGGAATTCTTAAAGCTCGGTTACCCGCAAAAGATCATCGACAAAGAAAAGCTCGTCGGCAGAACGCAGCGCGAAAGTTTCCGCAAAGCCGTCCAAGCCGGTTTGAAAATTTCCTACGGCACGGACGCGGGCGTTTACCCGCACGGCTGGAACGGCAAACAGTTTGCCAAGATGGTCGAATGGGGAATGACGCCGATGCAGGCGATTCAGGCGGCAACCGTGAGCGGCGCTGATCTGCTCGGTTGGAGCGATAAGGTCGGTTCGATCTCCGCCGGCAAATACGCCGACATCGTTGCGGTCACCAACGATCCTTTGCAGGACGTCAAGGTTTTTGAAAACGTCGAGTTCGTCATGAAAGGCGGCACCGTTTATAAAAATTCGATCACCCGATAAAATTCAAAACAAAATAATTTACCCGAGCCGAAAGTTTTTACTCTTTCGGCTTTTTTGTTTTGGAGAAAAACGCAAATTTTTCAACGATTTTCAGAAAAATCGCTAAACTTTTGTAAAATTTCAGCCGATAAGATGAGGTGGCATTCTGCCTTAAGGTGAATTTTATGAAAGTTGCTACTTTTAATTATTGTGAAAAAGAGTTGGAAACGCGTCCGACAACCGAAGATTTCGACTCGCCGCAAACTTTGGTGATCGCGTTCGGAGCCGCGTCTTTTCTCGAAAACAGCGAGCCTCTCAAAAAACTCGCCGAAAAATTTCCAACTTCAAAACTGATCGGCTGTTCGACCGCCGGTGAAATCCTCGGCGAAACGATCAATGACGACAGTCTTTCGGTCGCGGTTCTGCGATTCGAAAAAACCTGTCTCGATCTGGCGAGCGCGCCGGTTTTTAACGCGGACGAATCTTTTTCCGCCGGTGAAAAAATCGCCCGCGCGCTCAACAAACCTTCGCTGCGCGGGATCATCGTTCTGTCGGACGGTTTGAGCGTCAACGGCAGCCAGCTCGTCGCGGGAATCAATTCGATCTTGCCGCCGACGGTGATCGTGACGGGCGGACTGGCGGGCGATAAGGCGCGTTTTCAGCAAACCTGGGTTTTAGAGAACGGCGTTCCGCAGAGCCATATCGTTTCGGCGGTCGGTTTTTACGGCGAACATATTCAAATCGGTCATGGTTCGAAAGGCGGTTGGGATATGTTCGGACCCGAACGCCGGATCACGAAAGCGAAAGACAATCTTTTATTTGAACTCGACGGCAAACCCGCGCTCGAACTTTACAAAAATTATCTGGGCGACCGCGCCGCCGATCTGCCCGCGTCGGCACTGCTCTTTCCGCTCTCGCTGCGCGCCAATTCGTTTGACGAAAAACGCATCGTCCGGACGATCTTGAGCGTTGACGAGGCAGCTCAAACAATGACCTTTGCGGGCGATGTCCCCGAAGGTTCGCTCGTTCAGTTGATGCGGGCAAACTTTGATCGTTTGATCGACGGCGCTTCGGATGCCGCGCTGATGACGATGCGCAACAACAAAAGCGAAACCGATGTTTTTTCGCTGGCGATCAGTTGTGTCGGGCGGCGTCTGATTTTGGGCGAACGCGCCGAAGAAGAACTCGAAGCCGTCCTCGAAGAATTGCCGCCCGCGACGCAGCAGATCGGATTTTATTCCTACGGCGAGATTTCGCCCTACGCGACCGGCTATTGCGATCTGCATAATCAAACAATGACCTTAACGACCCTTTCCGAAAATTAGACAAAAATGATTCATTCACTTTTAAATCGCCAATTAAAAAGAATCGGGGCAGACAAAGAAAACTTGCCGCCGCTCGAAAAATGGCAGGATTTTTTGCAGCGCATCAACCGGACTTACATCGAATCCGATCAGGAACGCTATCTTTTGGAACGTTCGCTGATGATCTCGTCGGAAGAAATGCAGGAAACCTACGCGCAGCTGCAAAAAAGCGAAACGCGCTACGCGCTTGCCGCGCAGGGCGCCAATGACGGTTTATGGGATTGGGATTTGGTCAGGGAAGATATTTATTATTCCGAGCGCTGGATGGAAATTCTGGGAATTGTGCCCGCCAAAGACTGCGTTCCGGCAAGAACCTGCTGGTTCGATCTGATTCATCCCGAAGAACGCGAAGCCGTCATCGCCGAACTCGAAGCGCATTTGGAAGGGCGCATCGAACATTTTGAAAACGAACACCGGATTTTGCACCGCGACGGCGAATACCGCTGGGTTTTGATTCGCGGGCAAGCGGTCAGAAACGAAAACGGGGAAGCGATCCGGATTGCCGGTTCCCTGAGCGACATCACCAAACGAAAAAAAGCCGAGGAAAAACTTGCTTTTGACGCCATTCACGACAATCTGACGGGTTTGCCGAATCGAAAAAATCTGATGCTGCGGCTTGAACGCTCGATCGAACGAAAGCGTTTTTCGCCAAAGTATAGCTTCGCTGTTTTGTTTATTGATCTGGACAGATTTAAGACCGTCAATGACACGTTGGGACATTACGCGGGCGACGAGCTTTTACAAAAGATCACGGAAAAACTTTGTCTGGCGGTCAGACCGAGCGATATGGTCGCGCGGCTCGGCGGCGATGAGTTTATCGTGCTCGCGGACAATGTCAAGCATCTCAGCCAGGTCACTTCGATCGCCGAACGGATTTTGGCGGAATTGCAAAAACCGATCAAAATCGCCGGACAGGACATTTATTCAAGCGCGAGCATCGGAATCGTTCTGAATTCGACCGAACATAACACGCCCGATGAGATTGTCCGCGACGCCGATCTGGCGATGTATCGGGCAAAGGTCAAGGGCAAAGCGCGATTTGAAATCTTCGACATCAAAATGCACGCGGGCGAAATTTCCGCCCTGCAATTGGAAATCGATCTGCGGCGGGCGATCAGAAACAAGGAATTTCTGCTCTATTATCAGCCGATCATCGCGCTCGGCACGGAAAATATTGCCGGTTTCGAGGTCTTGATTCGTTGGAATCATCCGACGCGCGGACTTGTGCCGCCGAATGATTTTATCCCGATCGCCGAAGAAACGGGCTTGATTTTGCCGATCGGCAATTGGGTCCTGCGCGAATCGTGCCGTCAAATGAGCGAATGGCGGCGGAAGTTTGCGGCATCGCAAAATCTGATGATCAGCATTAACCTTTCCGCCCGCCAGCTCGAACAAGTTGATTTGATCGAACAGATTAAAGGGATTTTGGAAGAAACCGAACTCAATCCGCGTTGTTTGAAACTCGAAATCACCGAAAGCGTGGTGATGAATAACGCCGAACAAGCGGTAAAAACGCTGGGCGATTTGCGGAAAATGGGCATCCGCGTTTCGATCGACGATTTCGGGACGGGTTATTCTTCGTTGAGCTATCTGCATCGTTTCCCGATCGATACGCTCAAAATCGACCGCTCATTCGTCAATCGAATCGGCGAAAACGGCGAGAGTTCGGAAATCGTTCAAACGATTATCAAACTTGCTTCAAATCTCGGAATGGAAGTAGTGGCGGAAGGCATTGAAACCGCCGAGCAGTTAGGTTTTCTGCGTGATATGAACTGCGGCTACGGGCAAGGCTATTATTATTCGCGTCCGGTCGATAATCTTTCGGCAACGGAAATGGTCGAAAATCTGAAACCCGACGATGTTGAAAAACCGCTGCCGCCGACCTTCGATTTGAGTTCGTTTGAAAAAGCCGTCCATTAGAATTATTTGGCAAGAAAAACCGCGCCGCCGAAGGTGACGAACAAGATCACGCTGACAAACGCGTTGGTCGTAAAAAACGCGGCGTTCATTCGCGTGAGATCGTTCGGTTTGACGAGCGTGTGCTGGTAGATCATCAACGCGCCGACCGCCGCGACACCGAGCAAAGCGAGCCAGCCGAGTTCGGTCACAAAATATAAAAGCACCAGAACGAGAAATGCCTGGACGTGAAAAAGCCGCGCGATCCAGAGCGAATTCTTTATGCCGAAACGCGCCGGGATCGAACGAAGTCCGGCGCGTTTATCAAATTCAAAATCCTGACAGGCATATAAAATATCAAATCCGGCAGTCCACATCATTACGAGCAGCGAAAGCAGAAGCGGGATTTCCGAATCGAGCGCGCCGCGCACGGCAATCCACGCGGCGGTCGGCGAAATCGCCAGCGACCAGCCCAGGATCAAATGCGCGAAGCTCGTCAATCTTTTCGCGTAGGAATAGCCAAGAATGCTCAGAAGCGCGACCGGCGAGAGCGCAAACGTCAGCCAGTTCAGACTGTAAGCGGCAATTTCAAACAAAATCACGGAAACGATCAAAAACGCCCACGCGAATTTTACGCTTAATTTTCCGCTCGGCAGTTCGCGGTTCGCGGTTCGCGGATTCTCGGCGTCGAACCGGCGATCGATGATCCGGTTAAAGGTCATCGCCGCCGAGCGCGCGCCGAACATCGCGACCGTGATCCAAAGAATCTGCCGCCAATCCGGCAAGCCGTTCGCCGCGAGAACCGCGCCTAAGAACGCAAAGGGCAGCGCGAACAAAGTATGCTCGAACTTGATCATCGCGAGCGTCGTTTTTAATTTTGTCCAAAAAGTCATAAAGTCAGAACCGTTTGCGGTAGCGAACGGTTTATGATTTAAATTATGAAAACCGAAAGTGTCATTTCAACCACCCGCTTGCGGCAGGTGTTTCTGACAGGTCAATCAATTCCAATGCCAAATAAAAATTCTAACAAAAGCGCGGCGTTTTTTCAGTTTCGTCAGGCGATCTGCAAATTTTTGTTTACCCTTTTGCAAAATGCGGTATAATCAACGGCGGAAGTTTCCGCGCTGAATGAAAAATCCAAAATCCGAAATTTAAAATCCAAAATCGAAAGATGCCTTCAGGAAAAACACACGACGCAATCACATTTCTTTTTGTCGCGCCCGTCTTCGCGGCGGCGTGGAAGCTGACCGGAAACACGGCGCTCGCGGCGGTCGTGACGATCGCTTTTTTATTCGGCGGATTGATGTTCGGTCCCGATCTCGACACGATGAGCAAACAATACACGCGCTGGGGAATTCTGCGGTTCTTATGGTATCCGTACCAGGCTTTTTTCGCGCATCGGTCGCGCTGGTCGCACGGGCTGATTTTCGGCACTTTCCTGCGCGTCGTGTATTTTATGGGCGCGCTGACGCTCGCGGCGTTTGCGGTTGTTTATATTTACGCGAGTTATTCGGGCGGCGATCTGCCGAATTTGATCGAAATGGCGAAAACCTGGGGCGACATCGGCGAAACGGTGCGCCGGAACATCGGCGAATATTTTCTGCCGTCGGTTTTTGCCGGATTATGGCTCGGCGCGGCAAGCCACACGCTGACCGATATGGCGGGAACTTTCGTCAAAACGGGAAGAATTACGGAGTTTTTGTAAAATGGTTTTTGGTTTTTGGTTTTTGGAAAATTCAAAGCCCGAAAACCAAAGACCAAAAAACAAAGTCTAAAATCGACCTATCTGCCTGCCCGTGCGTTGGCGAGCCGCAAAGCCTGTTTGCGAACGGCGTCGGAAACATTGCGGTTTTTTGAGATTGTCAGTAAATCGCGCAGTTGGAGACGCGTCAAAATGGTGAAAGCGCTGCCGATCGGCGTGCGCGGATTTTGGGCGAGCTTGTGCATAATCATATAATTTCGCGCCCACGCCCGATTGATGGCAATGAGCCGCAGAACGTCTTCGGGAACGGTGCGCATCGCCGCGATCTTTTCGACTTCGTTTTCGGTGATTTTCGCATTATTGATGACGGCTTGGGCGACGATCCGGTTCGGGTCGCGGATCAGAATATTGCGCGCTTCGCGGTCGCCTTTCATCGCCAATTTAACGCGGTCTTTCATGCCCATCTTCAAAATGCGGTTGATCATCGAAATCCTTTCGCCCGAGACCGAATCTTCTTCGAATCTTAATTCGCCGAGAATTTTATTGACGATTGCCTCGCGTTCTTCGGCAGACTCTTCGTAAAGTTCTTCGATAAACTCCAGTGAAAGCCATGAATCGTCAACTTCCGCGTCGGGAACTTCGATATGTGAAGCAAGCAGGATTGCGTCTTCGAAACTCAGCTCCGAATCTTCGAGATTCTCGGCAAATTCCGCGGTTTCGATAAACTCCGCCGCTGCGTCCTTGCCTTGCGCGCGGAGCTCGTTGGCGATTTGCTGGGCGCCGCGTTCCTTTTCAAAAAACTCGCGTTTGATTTCCTGAGCGCGGCGTTCGGCTTCCGAAGTGCGGTACGCGTTGGCGATAATTGCGTCGATGATCGCCGGAGCTTTAATTAAAAGTTGCTGATTAAAAGAAATTAATTCCAACAGATCGCCGCGCGTCGTTTTTCGCGCGAGCTTGACGATCGATTCTTCGGGCGTGCGCGGATTCTGAACGATGGTTTCGCAAATTTCGTTCGGCAGATTTTCGTAATCGGCGAAAAAATCCAAGACCCGCGGGGCGATCTCACTCGACGCGACCGCGTCTTTTAACAATGCCGTATCCTGCGACGAAATCGTTTGTCGCGCATTTTCGGCGAGTTCGGCGTCTGTTCCGGCAGCGAGCGCGACCAGGATCTCAAGCAGATCGTTTTGCGGCAGCGGCAGCATTCCGCGCGCGGCGGCAAGCTTCGCCGGTTGCGGCGCGGTTCCCATAATGACGGCTTTAACGACCGGATTCGGTGAGTTTACTTCAAAATTCATAAAATTGGCTGGATATTTAAGACAATTGGGAATTTAAACCAACAGGCGCGCCCGCAAAGGTGAGCCGAAACAATTGTAACATAAATTTGAGACGAGATGATTAGCTTCTTGACTATCGAAAAAGCATAAACTAGCATAAGAAATTTGCGGAGAAAATCCCTGCATTTTGACAAAATAAATCCTTATTGATAAAGCATTTATATTTTGAATCCAGACAAACAAGAAAATGGTTAAAGACGAATTAAAAAATCTTATTACGGAAAAAAAAGCGCAGATCGGGGTGATCGGACTCGGTTATGTCGGTTTGCCGCTGATTATTGAATTTGCCTTGAAAGGCTACGGAACCGTCGGTTTTGAAGTTGACGGGAAAAAAGTTGACACTTTGAATCAGGGCACGTCGCATATTGTGGACGTGCCGTCGGAAAACGTCCAAAAAGCGATCGGCGACGGGAAATTTACGGCGACGACCGATTTTTCCGAGCTTAAAAACTGCGATGTGATCATCATTTGCGTGCCGACGCCTCTGCGGAAAACAAAAGACCCCGATATGTCATACATTCTGGCGGCGGGCGAACAGATCAAAAAATATGCGCGGCGCGGACAGCTCGTCATTCTTGAATCGACGACTTATCCCGGGACGACGGACGAAGTTCTTCAACCGATGATCGAAGAAGCCGGACTGGCTCTCGACAAAGATTTTCTGCTCGCGTTTTCGCCTGAACGGGTCGATCCGGGCAATCCGCAGTTTCA
>CADEFG010000071.1 GCA_902826505.1 uncultured Acidobacteriota bacterium | reverse complement strand
CTATTTTAAATATCAAAAGCTTTTTCACTTTTAATCATTTTCACCCTTATCCCAAACTTGTTTTGATAACTGCTGCCAGGCGATGCGCTTGGGATTCGATCTGGGTTTGACTTTCGCCCTCGATCATCACGCGCGCCAGATTCTCCGTGCCCGAATAACGAAGCAGCAGCCGACCTTTGCCGTCAAGCTCGTTCTCGACTAGCTTCGACGCTTCGCTAATCTCGAAAACTTCTTCAAACGGAAGCTTTTCGCGAACTTTGACGTTGAGTGAAATCTGCGGATAACGCGTAAATCCTTTGCTCATTTCCGACAAACTTTTGCCTTTTTCGTAAAGCGATTCGAGCAGAAAAAGCGCGGTCATCATGCCATCGCCAACCAAGCTTTTTCGCGGGAAGATAATATGCCCCGATTGTTCGCCGCCCACCGCCGAACCGGTTTTCAAAAGTTCTTCCAATACATATTTATCGCCGATCGCCGTTCGTAAAAGTTTGATATTTTTTGAACTTAAAGCAATTTCCAAACCGATATTGCTCATTACGGTCGCGACGATCGTTTGATTGTTTAATTGTCCGTGTTCGGTTAAAAACTGCGCCATGATCCACAGCACCGTATCGCCGTCAACCAGAGTTCCCTGCTCGTCAACAAACAATGAACGGTCGGCATCACCGTCAAAAGCGACCCCGAAATCGGCGTTTTCTTCCAAAACCTTCGCCTGTAATTTTTCCAGATGAAGCGAACCGCAATCTTGGTTTATATTTATGCCGTCCGGCGCACAATTAATGGCAACGACCTGCGCCCCGAATTTTTCAAAAAGAAGCGGCGCCAGACCGGAAGCCGCACCGTTTGCGCAATCAACAACCATTTTGAAATTTTCAAGCCGCAGATCCTTGAATTCTTCGGTTAAATATTCAAGATAGGCTTTTTGATAGGCGGAAGATTTCGACGAATCAATAATCGTTTCGCGACTTTCGACTTCAGACTCCCGCTTCGCATAAATATCTTTCTCGATCTCACGTTCAGTGGCTTCGTCAATTTTTTTACCGGTCGGCGAAAAAATTTTAATACCGTTATCCTGAAACGGATTATGCGATGCGCTAATAACAATTCCCGCGTCAAAATCAAACTTTTTTGCCAGAAAAGCAACGCCCGGAGTAGTGATGATTTCCGCCGATTCGCAAGCCGCACCTTCGCTGCCCGCGCCCGTATGAAAGGCTTTTTCGATCCATGCGCCCGATTCGCGGGTATCGCGTCCGGTGATAAAGCGCGGCGCCCGACCGAGCTTTTCACGAAACTGCCGCGCCAGTGAGCGCCCGACCAATTCAATAGTTTTTTCATCAAGCGGAAATGCGCCAGCTTCACCGCGCATTCCGTCTGTTCCAAAAAGTTTTTTCATAATTTGTAAATCCATGGCACCCAAAACGCCAAAATTATTTTATACAGTAAAACTTTTGAGGTCACAAACCCGGTTTGCCATAATTTTTTTTTGTAGAACGCATAAATCAACGTAAAACATTTGACAACCTTTTACCTTTTAAGCGAATCTTTAAACACGCGGATTTCCAAAGTCCGCGAAGTGTAACCTGATACGCAAACAATTTGTCCAAGATCGTCATCACTTCCAGTATCGCTGTATGAAAAGAAGTTTAATATTATTTTGTGCCATTCTGATTTCGGCTTCCACGCATTTTTCACAGGAATTAAAACCTGTTCCAACGCCGCCATCGCGGGTGCGGATCGTCGGAGCAACTCCGACCCCAATGCCTTCCAAGGTCGTAATCGTCACAAACGCCATTCCGCCGACACCGTTTCCGACACCGAAACCAGTCGTTCCGACGCCGACGCCAACCCCGATCATTGTCGGGGGTGCGATCAATCCGAAACCGAATTTTCCGACCAACAATACAAGTCAAATTTTGCCGATCGGGCAGATCAAAAACAGACTCGAAGAAGCCAAGCGCGAAATGACGGCGCGACCGATTACGATCGCCGACACGGACGGAACTTTTACGACCAATATGGTGCGCATCGCTTTTTACGATTGGGATACCCGCAAGCTCGATTATGTCGTGATGACAAAAGATTCGTTCCTCACCAAGGACGGCGATTTTTTTGTCACATCGGCAAATTCCAAGTCTTTAAAAGTTAAGATCATTCGCCCGAACGGTGTTAACACGCCGATCATCATCTCGGATCTGACCAATAAAAATCATCTTCCTTTGATGGTTCAATATCCGGTCGAACGCGGCGGAAAATATTACGAAACGGCTTATTATATGTCCACGCATCCGGGTTTGGTGACGCCCGAAGTCGTCAACGCCGGAAAACTTTACGTCCGCAATACGATTGACATTGCACGTGAAAAACTCCGTCAAAAAGGCATTTTTATTTCCCCGAAAGTAACCGATATTGCCGAGCGTCTGAGCATCGTCGAACACGTCGACCACTTTCGTTTTCGCAACGAGTATCACCCGAATATTTACAACGACATTTTCACGCTCTACGCTTTGAACGAAGGTCAAACCTATCGTTATTCGGTCAGTTCGGCGGGCGCAGGCGGAATGGTACAGATGATTCCTTCGACCTATTTTATGGTTCGCACGCGCTATTCGAGCGCGAATTTGATGCCCGATTTTGTTGAAGGAATGCGCAACCACGTCAACGCCGCGCAAGCGATGCTCTGCTATATGCAAATGACTTATAACGATCTGATGGCAAGTCCGACCGTTTCGGCAGCGGTTCAAAATGGGATCGCCACCGAACCCGAATTGATGTCGGCAGGTTATAATTCAAATCCGGCGAAACTTGCCGGTTATATCAAACGCGGCGGCGCAAACTGGCGAAATTTAATTCCGCGCGAAACGCAGATCTATCTGCAAATCAATGCTTCGATCGACAAATTCGTGCCGTTTACCCCACGCACTAAGTAAGAAAGTCCCAAGTCCAAATCTGAGGTTCCAAGTCTTAAAAAGCCCCAAGTTTCAGGTCAATCAACTTCAACCTGAAACTTGGGGCTTGAAATTTGAGACTTGAGAATCAATCAATTACGCGCTTTTCGCATCGGCTTTGTAAGGCGGCAAGATCACCCGCGCTTTCGGCTCTTTTTTCAAACCGAGCGCCCAATCCGCCTGCATCAGCGTGTGAATGTCGCGTGTGCCCTCGTAGATCACCGCCGCTTTGCAGTTTCGCAAATATCGTTCGACCGGATAATCGTTCGTATAACCGTTCGCGCCGTGCACCTCGATCGCCATCGAAGCGGCTTTTTCCGAACGAATCGTCGCTTGCCATTTTGCCAGGCTCGCGGCTTTTGCCGAAGGTTTGCCTTCATTTTTCAGGAAACCGCATTTGAGCCATAAAAGATGCGCCATTTCATAATCGGCTTCCATATCAGCGATTTTTTGTTTGACGAGCTGGAAATTGGCGATCGTTTGCCCCTGAACTTCGCGCGTATTGGCATAAGCGACCGACGCGTCGCGCGAAGCACGAATCACGCCTGTTGCGCCCGAAGCAACCGTGTAGCGCCCGTTTTCCAGACTGAACATCGCGATCTTAAAGCCTTCGCCTTCGTTGCCGAGCATATTCGCATGCGGAACGCGAACGTCTTGCAGCGAAAAATAACCCGTGTTGCCGGCTTTGATGCCGAGTTTTCCGTGCAAAGTGCCGGAAGAAAATCCGGGCATCGTCCGTTCGACGATAAAACAACTCAAGCCTGAATGATCGCGCTGTTTTTGTTTTTCAAGATCTGTCCAGCAAAAGAAAAGAAAATGATCGGCGACATCGCCCAGAGAAATCCACATTTTTTCGCCGTTCAAGATCCAATCGTCGCCGTCGCGTTTCGCCACCGAGCGCATTCCAACGACATCCGATCCGGCGTTCGGTTCGGTCAAACCGAATGTCGCCAGTTTTTCGCCCTTCGCCTGCGGGACGAGATATTTTTGCTTTTGCTCCTCGGTTCCCCAGGTCAGCAAAGACAAAGAGTTTAAGCCGACATGAACGCTGATCGCGACGCGCATGAAAGTATCGCAGGCTTCGAGTTCTTCGCAAACCAGTCCGAGCGAAATATAGTCGAACCCGGCACCGCCGTATTCTTCGGGAATGCAAACGCCTAAAAGTCCCAGATCAGCCATTTTGTCAAAAACTGAACGTTCAAAATGCGACTTTTCGTCCCATTCCTTGATAAACGGCGCGACTTCGCCCGCGCAAAATTCTTTAACGGTTTTTTGTAGTGCAATATGGTCTTCGGTCAATTCAAAATCAATCACAGTTTTTAATTTTCCTCTCTAATAAGTTTTGTATGATAAAATTTTGGCTAGAAATTCCAAAAATCCAGTTTATCATTTTGTAAAATTTTGCGCTAAAACCTAAATTAGAATCAATACTGAATTATGTTGTCTAAAAAACTAATAATCAAATTTCCATTGCTTTGCACAATCGTTTTACTTGCCCAAAGTTTCGCTATTGCGCAAAACAGATCGTACGAAAAAATTCCGGCGATGCCGAAACTGCTTTCTTTGCGCGAGCAATCGAATGTTCGTTCGATGTGGCTCAAAAAGCGTTTCGACACGCTTCTTTTGCCGATGATGCGCAAACACCAGGTTTCGATGTGGATCGTCACGAACGAGGAATTTCACTCGGACGCCGTCACGGAATCGATCGTCCCGCCGGTTCCGATGGTCGGCAGACGCGATTTTTTTATCTTTTTTGACAACGGTCAGACGCTCGAAAGATTTGCGATCGTTCGGTATGAAGAAGAACAATTAAAAAAGTTTTACACTTTGATCAGCCCGGCGCGTGATAAAACGGCGGAAACAATTAAAAAGATTGTCGAGGAACGCAACCCGAAAACGATCGCGCTGAATATGGGTTACGGACGCGGGCAAACAGACGGAATCACGCACGACGCGTATAAATTTTTGGCGGAAACTTTGGGAAAAGACTATGAATCGCGCTTTGTTTCGGCGGGAAATCTCGTCACCGATTATCTCGACACGCGGCTGCCGGAAGAGCTCGAACATTATCGGACAGCGGTTTTAGTGACCGATATTCTGACGCGCCGCGCGTTTTCGAACGAAGTCATCACACCCGGCAAAACGACGGTCGGCGACGTTCGCTGGTGGTTCTTGCAGCAAATCAACAATCTCGGTTTGACGACTTGGTTTCAGCCCGATCTGCGCGTTCAGCGGCGGGCAAAAGCAAATGCAAGCTCACAGCAATTTTTAGCGGTCGCCGATGAATCGCTCGTTTTAGAACGCGGCGATTTGATCCATATTGACTGCGGTTTGATTTATATGGGACTTTCGACCGATTGGCAGAAACAAGGTTATATTCTGCAAACCGGCGAACGCGATGCTCCGAAAGGTTTGAAAACGGCGTTAAAAAACACGAACGCTTTGCAGGACGCGGTTTTCAAAGCGGCGCGCGCCGGAATGACCGGCAGCGAGGTTTATGAGACGGCAATGGCGGAAATGAAACGGCAAAACATCGAAGCGATGATCTATTCGCACCCGATCGGCACGCAGGGTCACGGGCTTGGTGCCTCAATTGATTTTCGCCGGACGATCGGCGCATCGCCTGAACGCTTTCGGTTGGGTTCGTATATGTCGATCGAACTGAATACCTCGACCGTACTTCCCGAATGGAACGATCAAAAAGTGACGATGATGGCGGAAGACGACGCCTTTATGACCGACCAAGGCTTTGAATTTTTCCGCCCGCGCCAGACCGAACTTTATATTATCAAATGATTCCGATTTCCGAAGCATTAGAAATAATCAGGCGCGAGACATTTTCGCTCGATGCCGAAACGATCGATCTGGAAAACTCGGTCGGACGCGTTTTAGCGGAAAATATCGAAGCCGATATGGATTTGCCGCCGTTTGACCGTTCGCAGATGGACGGTTTTGCCGTCAAAACTGCCGATACTTCAAAACTGCCCGCGAGCTTAAAAATTATCGGCGAATCGGTCGCAGGCAAAGGATTCGACCGAAAAATGAAAACGGGCGAAGCCGTCCGGATTATGACCGGCGCACGCCTTCCCGACGGCGCGGATGCGGTTCAAAAAGTCGAACTGACAAAGGAAAAAAATGGTTTTGTCGAAATTTTAGAAGCGGTAAAAACGGCGCAAAATATCAATCGGCAGGCTTCGGAAATAACCAAAGGCGCGCAAGTTTTTAGTCAGGGCGAGATCATCAACGAGCAGATGATCGCCGCGCTCGCGTCGTTCGGTTATGCCAAATTGAAGGTTTTCCGGCAGCCGAAGATCGCAATTCTCTCGACCGGCAGCGAGATCGTCGAGATCGGCGAAGCTCCGCAAAAAGATCAGATACGCAATTCAAATTCGATGATGCTCAAGATTTTCGCGAAAAATGCGGGCGCCGAAGCCGAGATTCTGCCGCAGGTTCACGACGATTTCGAAACGCTCAAACAAAAAATCGCCGCAGCCGTCGGTCTGGATTCAGGTTTAAAAAACTCCGAAATCCGAAATCCAAAATCCAAAATTTTAATTATCACGGGCGGCGTTTCGGTTGGCGATTATGATTTTACAAAACCCGCTCTGCGCGAACTCGGCGCGGAGATCTTCTTTGAAAAAGTCAGCTTAAAACCCGGCAAACCGACGGTTTTTGCGCGCCTCAACGATGTTTTGATCTTTGGTCTGCCGGGCAATCCGGTGTCGGTCGCGGTGACGTTTTTTTTGTTTGTCAGACCGGCAATTTTGCAGATGCAATCAGCCAAAAACTGCAAACCGAAAAAAGGTTACGCGGTTTGTTCGGACAAGATCAAAGGCGCGAAGGAACGCGATTCTTTTTTGCCGGTTTCGCTTTCGACCAATGAAAAAGGAAGTTTGATGATTGAATCGCTGCGTTTTTCGGGTTCGTCAAATTTTATCGCTTTCGCGCACGCCGACGCGCTGGTTTTCGTGCCGCAAGGCAAAAATCTTGCGAAAAACGACGTTGCCGAGATTTTGTTTTTGTAATTTTTAAATTTGCCCACGAAATACACAAAATATACGAAAAAAATCTATTTTAACCTTTTCGTTATTTTCGTGTATTTCGTGGGCAAATTTCTTTTTTTTATCTTTGTAGTGTAATTTCATAATTTATGCAAAGTCCGGTCGCGCTCGCGCACGAAGCCATTCATGAAACTGTCGAAAAAATTCTCAAGGATGCCGGTCGCGGAAAAGTTCTGGACGTTCCGGCGGGCGAAGGCGCGTTGGCTTTGCGTCTGAAAAACCTCGGTTTTGAGGTTTCGTGCTGTGATTTATACACCGAAATTTTCAAGCTTCCCGAAAGGGAGATCAAACGCGGAAATCTGGACGCGCGGCTTCCCTACGATGATCGATCGTTTGATTTTGTCGTTTGTGTCGAAGGTCTTGAACATATCGAAAACCCGGCAAATGCGATGCGCGAATTTGCGCGGATTTTGAAAGAAAACGGAACTTTGATCGTCAGCGTGCCGAATATTATGAACATCGAAGAGCGCCTGAAATGGCTGTTCAACGGCTATACTTCGCATTTCAAACCGCTTTCGGCAGAAGTTTTACGGGACATCGAACGCGAATTCGGCGGAATGGAAGAAATCGCGCTCCATGTTAATCCGATCGGTTATTCGGAAGTTCGTTATCTTTTGGAAAAAAATGGATTTGCCATTGAACAAACCTATTTCGACAAACCAAAAAAGAATTCGTGGGCATATTTCCCGATCGTCGGCTTGATCAAATTCGCGGCGCGTTTTGCTTCCGCCCGGAAAAGAAAAGCGCGCTGGACGGACGAACTGAATTCCAAAGAAGTTTTGCTCGGCGGAAATACTTTGATTTTTAAGGCTAAGAAAAATTAGCCACCGAGAACACAGAGTTCTCAGAGTTTGATTTTTTCTCAGAGTTCTCTGTGCGCTCTGTGGCAAAAATTCCTATGAAAAAACTTTCGCATTTTGACGAACAAGGCAAAATAAAAATGGTTGATGTTTCCGAAAAATCGACGACCGCGCGCCGGGCGATCGCTTCGGCAAAAGTTTTGCTCAACAAGGAAACGATCGAAATCCTCCGAGCGAACGAAAATCCGAAAGGAAATCCACTCGAAATTGCGCGGATCGCCGGAATTATGGCGGCGAAACGAACCTCGGAACTGATTCCGCTGTGTCATCAGATCAATCTTTCAAAAGTTGACGTTAAAACCGAAATCACTGACGGCGGCGTTTATCTCGAAGCCGAAGCGAAAACCGCTTCGCAAACCGGCGTCGAAATGGAAGCACTGACCGCCGTTTCGGTCGCCGCTCTGACGATTTACGATATGTGCAAAGCCGTTCAAAAAGATATTGTAATCACTGAAATTCAGCTCGAATCGAAAACCGGCGGAAAAAGCGGCGATTTTATCCGCCAGTAACTTAGTTGGATTTCAGTCTTTTCAGAAAAAACCAGTTCTGACGAAAAATTTGTAGAAATCATCAGTCGTTCAGAAAAAACTTCCGGCAACTTTATTAAATAAACGATCTTTCGATTGACGTTTTTCGATTGACCAATCGTCTCCTCAATCTTTTTGTGCAAGACCGCTTGCCGAAATGTTTGAAAATCAAGGCAATTTTCAGCCAATTCAAAACTTTTTCTGACGACGCAACGCAATTTTGTCAACTCACATCAAATAATTTTCTTTTGCTTTGACGAACTTTACGGTAGAATAAAGCGTAAAGTTTGCCAAAGACCAGAAAAGGAGTTTTATAAAAATAATGAGATATAAATTAGCCGATGATGCCAAACCGCAATTAACACTTTTGCTGATTGCCACCGTCATTACGATTGCTTTATGGTTTATTCCGTATTTAGGAATCGTGACCTATCCGATTCGTTTGTTCGTGACGTTTATCCATGAAGGCAGCCACGTTCTCGCCGCGCTTTTGACCGGTGGTTCGGTCCAGAGTCTGACAATCGCGGCTGACGGAAGCGGCGTTGTTTATTCGGCACCTTCCGGATTGATCGGCGGCTTGCTGACTTCGAGCGCGGGCTATCTCGGCTCAATGGCGTTCGGCGTTTTGCTTTTATTGCTAATTCGCAAAACCGTTTCAGCCAAGAAAGTTCTTTTCGGTTCAGCCGCATTTATCGCGTTGATGACGCTCTTTTTCGGAATCCTGAGCCCGATGTGGAATATTTTTTCGCTCCAGGTCGGTTTTTTGAGCATCGCGTTTACAATCGCCGCCGGCGCGGTTCTGGCAGCCGGACTTTTTGCGCTCGGTAAATATGCGAGCGAAAGAACGGCGAATTTTGCGGTCGCATTTCTGGCGATCCAATGTTTGCTGAACGCCGTTACCGACTTGAAAAATTTGTTCTTTATCAATGCGCCGATCGGCGGAATGGATTTGCAGAACGACGCGACCAATATGGCGAACGCGACCGGACTTCCCGCGTTTGTCTGGGTTTTGATCTGGATCGGGATTTCGATCCTGATGATTTCGGTCGGTTTAAGATTTTACGCCGTCAGCCAAAAATCGAAACAAAGCGATTTGCCGTTTGAGGATTAGGCTTAAAAAGTAAAAAGGTTCAAAAGTAAAAAGCTGATTGTGATAAAATTGCAATCAGCTTTTTTACCTTTACGGTCATCAAAATTTTATGAGAAAATTCGTCTTATTTTCGCTCATTTTATTTAGCTTTCTGGCGGTCAGCGGTCAAGTAAAAAAACCGATCCCGCTGAAACCGCCAATTCCCTATTCGAAATCATTGCAGTCGGTTGTTGTCACGACGAAAGATTGGTCGGCAGTTCAAGGCAGCGCCCGGCTTTTTGAACGCCAATCGACAAAAGCGAAATGGAAAGCGGTCGGCGAAGCATTCCCGGTCGTCGTCGGCAAAAACGGTTTGGCGTGGGGCACCGGACTCAACAAACTGCCGTCCGATACGGGAATGATCTTGATGAAAAAAGAAGGCGACGGCAAGGCTCCGGCGGGAATTTTTTCTTTGACCGAAACTTTCGGCTCAAAGGACAAACCCGATTCGGTGAAACTTCCCTTTACGCGTCTCGAAGAATATACCGAATGCGTTGACGACCCAAAATCTTCCTTTTATAACAAAATCGTTGACCGCATGAAGGTCGGCGATTTTGATTGGGAAAGTTCGGAAAAAATGCTCGCGGTCGGCTCCGAATACGATCTCGGCGTGGTTGTCGCGCATAATTCAAATCCGGTCACGAAAGGCGCGGGATCGTGTATTTTTCTGCATATTTGGAAAGACGCCGAAAGCGGAACGGCAGGCTGTACGGCGATGAAGCGCGAAAATCTCGAAACGATCATGAAATGGATCGACGCCGCGAAAAATCCCGTCTTGATTCAGATGCCCGAAACCTCGTACAAACAATTTCAAACCAAGTGGAAACTCCCGAAACCTTAATAACATTGCGCGAATTGCCGGTCGGCGGGCGGCTTCTGGTTCGCTCGAAAACCGATTGGCGAAGCGCCGTTGTCTGCCGGTTTAATGAAGAAAAGGCAACGCTTTCGGTGGCGTCGCCGACCGGCAGAAATTATCGTCTGCACCGCGTTTTGGAAAGCGAAATTACCTTTGACGGCGGAATTCCGATTCTCAAAATCGAAACGGATGAAGACTGGCGCGAAAATTTTACGAAATACGATCTTCGCTGGTGATTTTTAGTTTTTCCCGTAATAAATTCTGCCCGCGCCCAAAATCTTCCGGCTTTCGTTTTCCTGCGCGAAAATTATTATCTTCAGGTTTTCGGATTTCCAGTTCGAATTTATCTGCAAAGCTGTTTCAACTTCCGTCGATCTTTGCGCGGCGCTGAGATTTCCGATCGATCGAAGCTCGCGGACCACCGATTGATGTTCGAGAATCTTTCCCGAATTTTCGCCGCGGGCAACATTCGATCGCAGATTGTCTTCGGCAATCACCAGATAAATACCGGCATTTTCGTGAACGGGCAAATCCGTGATTTTGATCGAAAGTTTTCCTTCATTTTTGACAATCTCGATTTTTCCTTTTTGAATTTTGGCGGCTTCGGTGATGATTTTAGCGGCTTTGCCCAAATCGCTTCCGACGAATTCGGTTTTGCCGTCAACAATCATTTGCGGCGTATAAGCCGAATCGAGTTTTAATTTTTCGGCGTAATTTTCTTGTCGCTGCGTAAAAAGCGACGTTGAGAATTCATCTTTCCAACCCAACTTATTCCAGTAATCGACGTGCAGTGCGAGCGTGATGATTTCGGCTTGCGCGTAAGGCTGTTCTTTATCAAGAAACGCCAAAGCGCGGTCGGCGGGCGGACAGCTCGAACAGCCTTCGGATGTAAAAAGCTCGACCAAAACAGTTTGTTTGGCGGTTTGGCTTTCGGTTTTCGGCTTTTGGTCTTCGTTTAATTTCTGACTTTCAACCTGCTGCATCGAGCAAGCGGCTGAGAAAATTAAAAATAGAAAAATTACTGCTGACTTCATAATTTTATTATACTCAAATCTTTTATTTTATTCCCGACCTTTAATTTGATCCGTGTTTTGTTTCCTAATTCCATTTTGGTAAAATTGAATTTTGCTCAAACGACAAAATATTTCATCTATGCAAGCAGTCAAGACCAGAGAAGAAGCAATCACGGTGCGCGGTGCGCGCGTTCATAATCTGAAAAACATTTCGTTCAAGTTACCGCTCAATAAATTAACCGTCGTGACGGGCGTTTCGGGTTCGGGAAAATCGAGTTTGGCTTTCGATACGATCTACGCCGAAGGTCAGCGCCGTTATGTCGAATCGCTTTCGGCTTATGCCCGTCAATTCCTCGAACGAATGGACAAGCCCGATGTCGACGAGATTCTCGGAATCGCACCGGCGATCGCGATCCGGCAAAAAAACTCGACGCGCAACCCGCGTTCGACCGTCGCCACGCAAACCGAAATATACGATTATTTGCGACTTCTTTTTGCGCGCGTCGGACAAACTTTTTGTTATGTCTGCAACCGCGAAGTAAAAAAAGATTCGCCCGAATCGGCGGCGGATGAAACGCTTGAAACGCTCGCCGAAGGAACCAGATTTTATGTTTTGTTTCCGGCTGAAACCGAAATCCAAAAACCAAAAACCAAAAACCAATCGCCGATCGCGCATTTGATGAGTTTGATGCAGGGCGGTTTTACGCGGCTTTTTCGCGACGGCGAAACGATCGAGCTGCAAAAACCGGAAGATTATCCGTTTAAGGATTTTGAAAACACATTCGTTTTGATCGACCGCTTGAAAGCCGACCGGGAAATTCGCCAAAGATTGGTTGATTCGCTCGAAACCTGTTTCCGGGAAAGCGGCGCGGCAATTATTCGGACGGCTGAAACAGAAGCGCAAACGCTGAATTTTTCCGACAAATTCATCTGCAAATACGACGGAACGGTTTACGAAGAACCGGAACCGCGCCTGTTCAGTTTCAATTCGCCGTTCGGCGCGTGCCCGCTGTGTCAGGGTTTCGGCAATACGATCGATACCGATTTTGAACTGGTCGTCCCGAACGCCAATCTTTCGATCGAGGCGGACGCCGTCGAACCTTTCTCGCGTCCGCAATATGATTGGGCAAAAAAAGAATTATTGAAATTTGCAC